>JAPOYW010000590.1 GCA_026706425.1 Gammaproteobacteria bacterium | reverse complement strand
CGTCACCAGCGGGCCATGCGGCGAGCCATGCAGAACGCGATGCGGCTCGGCGCCAAGGGCATCAAGGTCCGGGTCGCGGGAAGGCTCAACGGCAACGACATCGCCCGCGCCGAAGTGTACGCGGAAGGCCGCGTGCCGTTGCACACGCTGCGGGCGGACATCGACTACGCCACCGCCGAAGCCATGACGACCTACGGGATCATTGGCATCAAGGTCTGGATCTTCAAGGGCGAGATACTCGGTGACGAACCGGAGAACCGCGACGTCGCGGTTGCCCGTTGAGAAGCCCTTCCGCGGAACGGGTCATAGAGTTAGATGCTACAGCCTAAGCGAACCAAATTTCGGAAACAGCAAAAGGGCCGCAACCGCGGCCTGGCGCAACGTGGCAACCGGGTCAGCTTCGGCGAATACGGCCTGAAGGCAACCGGCCGCGGACGCATGACCGCCCGGCAGATCGAAGCCGGCCGACGCGCCATGACCCGGCATGTACGACGCGGCGGCAAGGTGTGGATTCGCGTGTTCCCGGACAAGCCGATCACCAAGAAACCCCTCGAAGTGCGCCAGGGAAAGGGCAAGGGCGGCGTGGAGTACTGGGTCGCCCAGGTGCAGCCCGGCCGCATCCTCTACGAGATGGAAGGGGTTGGCGAGAACGTCGCCCGGGAAGCGCTCGCGCTCGCCGCGGCGAAGCTGCCCTTCCCCACGACGTTCGTCAAACGGTCGCTGTTCTGATGACACGGAGAACGATGTGACAGCAGAGGAACTGAAGGACCTGCGCGCCCAGACCCTCGAGGAGTTGGGCGACGAGCTCGTGCGACTGCGCAAGGAACAGTTCCAGCTGCGCATGCAGCGCGCCAGCGAGCTGCTGCCGCAGACGCACCTCCTCACGCGCACCCGGCGGGACATCGCGCGCGTGAAGACAGTGATCCGGGAGAAGGCAAGTGCCTGACGAACAGACGGACGCAGCCGTGCAGGATGTCGAAGCGGCATCCGGCGAACCGCACGAAGCACCATCCGCCACCGATGCGGCCATCGACGCCGATTCCACCGGGGCCGCGACGCCGTCCGCACGCGAAAGTACCGGCGTGGTGGTCTCCAACAAGGCCGACAAGACCATCACCGTGCTCGTGGAACGGCGCGTCAAGCATCCCGTGTACGGCAAGTTCATCCGGCGCTCGACCAAGGTTGCCGCCCACGACGAGACCAACACCTGCCGGCTGGGCGATGTCGTGACCATCGTCGAGACGCGCCCGATCTCGAAGACCAAGTCGTGGACCCTCGGACGCGTCGTGGAACGCCTCCGCGAAACCGAGACGCTCGGTGCCGGCCGGGACGAGCCGGCGGCCTAGGGGCTGAGGACCAAACGATGATCCAAGCCCAGACCATGCTCGACATCGCCGACAACAGCGGGGCGCGCCGCGTGCAGTGCATCAAGGTTCTCGGCGGCTCCCGACGGCGCTACGCGGGCATCGGCGATGTCGTCAAGGTGACCGTCAAGGAAGCCATCCCGCGCGGGCGGGTCCGCAAAGGCCAGGTCATGAACGCCGTGGTGGTGCGCACCAAGCACGGGGTCCGCCGACCGGACGGGTCGCTGATCCGATTCGATCAGAACGCGGCCGTGTTGTTGACGGCCGGACTGCAACCCGTGGGCACGCGGATCTTCGGACCGGTCACCCGGGAACTGCGCAGCGAACGCTTCATGCGGATCGCTTCGCTCGCACCGGAAGTGCTCTGACTCTCGGTAGATGCTCGCCATGCGCAAGATAAGAAAACAGGACGAGGTCGTCGTCATCGCGGGACGCGACAGAGGCAAACGCGGCGACGTGCTCGAGGTCGTGTCCAAGGACAAGCTGCTGGTTTCCGGGATCAACCTCGTGAAGAAGCACGCCCGGCCGAACCCGGTCAACAACGACCCCGGTGGAATCAAGGACATCGAGGCGCCCATCGCCGTCTCCAACGTGGCCCTCGTCAATCCCGAAACCGACAAGGCCGACCGCGTGGGCATCCGCGAAGAGGACGGGAAACGGGTGCGCTACTTCAAATCCACCAACACGCTGGTGGACGAGGACTAGCGAGACGCAATGCACACGACGAGTGAAGACGGCTTGAGAGCATGAATCGAGTGACAACCTTTTCCGACGGACAACAGGACTAGCAACCGTGTCGGACTTGAGAGCAAAGTACTTTGAGGACGTCCGGCCGGCCTTGGTTGAACAGTTCAACTACCGGTCGGTGATGGAGGCGCCGCGTCTCGCCAAGGTCACGCTCAACATGGGCGTGGGCGATGCCGTGGTCGACCGCAAGACCATGGATGCGGCGGTGTCGAACCTGGCGCGGATCGCCGGCCAGCAGCCCATCGGCACCAAGGCAAGGAAGTCGGAGGCCGGTTTCAAGATTCGCGAGGGCTTCCCGGTGGGATGCAAGGTCACGTTGCGTCGGAAGCGGATGTACGAGTTTGTCGAGCGCCTCATCGGCATCGCCATTCCGCGCATGCGGGACTTCCGGGGCCTGAACCCGCGTTCGTTCGATGGCCGCGGCAACTTTTCCATGGGGATTTCGGAGCAGATCGTCTTTCCGGAAATCGACTACGACCGGATCGACAAGATCCGAGGTCTGGACGTGGTCGTCACGACCACGGCGAAGACGGACGAGGAAGGCCTTGCGCTGCTCAAGGGCTTCGATTTCCCGTTCCGAAACTGACGAACCACGCTGCAGCGCATAGGAACAATAGAGTCAATGGCAAAGATTTCCGTCATCGAGCGCGAGAAGAAGCGCCAGAAGATCGTCGCCAAGTACGCGGCGAAGCGAGCCGCCTTGAAGCAGGTGATCGGCGACCGCAACGCCTCGGACGCCGAGCGGTGGCAGGCCCAGCAACAACTGCAGAAGCTGCCGCGGAACGCTTCCCCCGTCCGGCTCCGCAACCGTTGCGGCCAAACCGGACGGCCTAGGGGCGTCTACAGGAAGTTTGGCTTGGGTCGCAACAAGCTGCGCGAGGCGGCGAACCGCGGCGACATTCCCGGGCTCGTCAAGGCCAGCTGGTAGCGGCGCGGCGACCGACGAATGACGGCAACAATACGGCATCAGAGCTCGATTCGAGCTAGAGCCTTTTGCCGCGGACAGGAAAGAGAGTGAATCGATCGTGAGCATGCAGGATCCCATCGCCGATCTCCTGACCCGGATCAGGAACGCCCAACGCGCCCAGCACGAATCCGTCGAACTGCCGAGTTCCAGGTTGAAGGCGGCGGTCTGCAAGGTGTTGCGCGACGAGGGCTACATCGGCGGCTACCAGGTCACCGAGGGCACGAAGCCCGTGCTCAGTATCTCGCTGCGCTACGTCGACGGGGAACCGGTGATCGCCGACATAGACCGGGTGAGCCGGTCGGGACTGCGCATCTACAAGCCCTGCGACGAACTGCCCGAGGTCCGCGGTGGTTTGGGAATCGCCGTCGTCAGCACGAACCTCGGCGTCATGACCGATCGCGCGGCCCGTCGGGCCGGCGTCGGCGGCGAAGTTCTCTGTACGGTCTTCTGAGCTTCCAGCCATGTCCAGAATCGCCAACAGTCCCGTGCGAGTCCCCGAAGGCGTCGAGGTTGCCGTTGCCGGCGACGACGCGACGGTGGTCACCGCCAAGGGAAGCAAGGGTTCGCTGTCCCTCGACGTGTCGCCCGAGGTTGAAGTCAGCCGGGACGACAACGTCGTCACGTTCGCCCCCCGGAGTGCGACGCGAACCGCCAAGGCGCTGGCCGGCACGACGCGGTCGCTGGTCAACAGCATGGTCGTGGGCGTCTCCGAAGGATTCGAGAAACGGCTCGAGCTGCAGGGAGTCGGATATCGGGCCCAGGCCCGGGGTCGCCGATTGAACTTGCAACTTGGCTTCTCGCACCCCATAGACTACGAACTGCCGGAAGGCATCGAGGTTCAAACCGCCAGCCAGACCGAGATCGTGGTCAGGGGTATCGACAAACAGCTTGTGGGACAGGTTGCCGCGGAAATTCGCGGTTTTCGTCCACCCGAACCCTACAAGGGCAAAGGCGTGCGCTATCTGAACGAACGCGTGCGACGCAAGGAAGGGAAGAAGAAGTGACGCAGCGCTCTGTCAAACACAGCACCACGGGCCGGGGCAGGAAGGCCAACCGGGCGAAGCGCGCCAAGCGGACGCGGATGAAGATCCGGGAATCGAACTCGCTGCGGTTGACCGTGCACCGAACGCCTCGCCACATGTACGCACAGGTGATCGGCGCCCGAAACGGCGGCGACCGCGTCCTGGTGCAGGCTTCGACCCTCGACGAAGGACTGAAGAGCGGCAACGGCGGCAATGTCGACGCGGCTAGCGCCGTCGGCGCCCTCGTCGCCGAACGGGCCGTGGCGGCCGGCGTCCGGCAAGTGGCCTTCGACCGCTCGGGTTACAAGTACCACGGTCGGGTCAAGGCCTTGGCCGACGCGGCACGCGCCGGAGGATTGGAGTTCTAGCAGAACATGGCTTATTCCGAAGAAATCAAGGAAGAGGGCCTCGTCGAGAAGGTCGTCCACGTCAACTTCGTCGTGAAGGTCGTAAAGGGCGGGCGCCAGCGCGGCGTCACCGCGCTCGTCGTCGTCGGCGACACCGAGGGCCGCGTTGGCTTCGGGCGCGGCAAGGCCCGGGAAACCCCCATGGCGATCCAGAAGGCCAACGAGGCGGCCCGCCGCAACATGGTCGATGTCGAATTGAACGGCACGACGATCTGGTATCCGGTCAAGGAGAACTTCGGCGCATCCATCATCTACATGCAGCCGGCCTCCGAAGGCACGGGCATCATCGCCGGCGACAAGATGCGGGCCGTCCTGGAATGCGCCGGCGTCCGGAACGTGCTCGCCAAGTGCTACGGATCCACCAATCCGGTGAACGTCGTGACCGCGACGTTCCGCGCCCTGACAAGCATGAAGTCCCCGCAGATGATCGCCGCCAAGCGCGGCAAGACGGTCGAGGAGATCACCGCTTAGCCGCGGAGGCATGGCAACGTGGCGAAGAAGTCCGTGAAGATCAAGCTCGTGAAGTCGCCTACGGGTCGACTACCCAAGCACCGTGCCTGCGTGGCGGGGCTCGGTCTGCGGCGCGTGGGCTCGGTCAGCGAACTGGAGGATACGCCCGCCGTGCGCGGCATGATCGACAAGGTCGCCTATCTCCTCGAGGTGGAGACCGATTAGATGGCGACGCGGTTGAACAACATCGGCCCCGCACCCGGCAGCAAGCAGGCCAAGAAGCGCGTCGGCCGCGGCATCGCCGCCGGTGGCGGCAAGACCGCCGGTCGCGGCCACAAGGGCCAGCGTTCGCGCTCCGGCGGCAACGTGAGGCCCGGCTTCGAAGGCGGTCAACTGCCCCTGCAGAAGCGCATTCCGGCGTTTGGTTTCCGGTCCCGCGTCGCCTTGAAGACGGCACAAGTGCGAACCTCCGAACTTGCCCGGGCGGCCCGGGACGGCGTCGTCGATCTCGACGCCCTCAAAGCGGCCGGCATCGTCTCGAAACGCACCGCGCGGGCCCGGGTATTCCTGTCCGGCACCGTTTCCGCCGCGATCGAGGTGCGGGGACTGCCGGTCAGCAAAGGCGCTCGCGCCGCCATCGAGAAGGCGGGGGGGAAGGTCAGCTAGTGGCGACTGCGGCGCCGGCCATTACCGGAGCAAGGAGCGGGGGACTGTCCGAGCTACGCTCGCGGCTGCTGTTCGTCCTGTTCGCTCTCCTGGTGTACCGGATCGGCACGCACATCCCGGTTCCCGGCATCAACCCCGATCAGCTTCGCAACCTGTTCGATGCGAACCAGGGCGGCATACTCGACATCTTCAACATGTTCTCGGGCGGCGCGCTGGAGCGAATGAGCATCCTAGCGCTCGGGGTCATGCCCTACATCACCTCGAGCATCATCATGAACCTGCTGACGATGATGTACCCGACGCTGAACCAGTTGCGCAAGGAAGGCCAGGCGGGCCGACGCAAGATCACCAAGTACACCCGCTACGGCACGTTGTTGATCTCGCTCATCCAGGGCTCGGCGCTGACCAGCACGCTTGCCGGGCAGGGCCTTGCGTTCAGCGCCTCGTGGGACTTCTACCTCGTCGCCATCGTCACTCTGGTGACGGGTGCCTTGTTCATGATGTGGCTCGGCGAGCAGATCAACGAACGCGGTGTCGGCAACGGCATCTCGCTGTTGATCTTCGCGGGGATCGTTTCCGGGCTCCCGGGTGCGGTGGGCCAGTCATTCGAAGCGGCGCGTCAGGGCGACATCAACATCCTGGTGCTTGGCGCGGTCGCGGCCATCGGCATCGCCATCGTCGGTTTCGTCGTCTTCGTGGAGAGCGGCCAACGCCGAATTACGGTCAACTACGCCCGGCGCCAACAGGGCCGGCGCATGTACCAGCCGCAGAGCCATCCCCTGCCCTTCAAGATCAACATGGCCGGTGTGATCCCCGCGATTTTCGCCTCGAGCCTGCTGCTCGCCCCGGCATCGATGGCGCAGTGGTTCGGCCAAGCGCCCAACATGTCCTGGCTGCAGGACGTGGCGCTGGTCCTGTCGCCCGGACAACCGCTCTACCTCCTGTTGTTCGCCGGCGGCATCATCTTCTTCAGTTTCTTCTACACCGCGCTCATGCGTGACCCGAAGGAGCTTGCCGACGACCTGAAGCGCCAAGGCGCCTACATTCCCGGCATCCGACCCGGCCGTCAGACGGCCGACTACCTGGACGACGTAATCACCCGGTTGACGTTCTTCGGCTCGATCTACGTCACCGTGGTTTGCCTGTTGCCCGAGTTCATGGTGGTGTTCTTCAACATCACCCTGCAGTTGGGGGGCACGGCGCTCCTGATCGTGGTGGTCGTATCCATGGACTTCATGTCGCAGGTCCAGGAACACATGATGTCGAGCCAGTACGCGAAGCTCATGGAGAAGTCGAACCTGCGCAGCTACGGCCGCGGCGGACGGGCCAGGACTGGTCGGCGTGGCAGTTCTGTCCCGCAACGGCGAAAGTAAGGAGACGGCAAACCTCGGGTCCCGGGCAGGAGGCTCGATGGGAGGATGTACAATGAAAGTCAGGGCATCGGTCAAGAAAATCTGCCGCAACTGCAAGATCGTTCGGCGAAAAGGAGTCGTGCGCGTCATTTGTCGCACCGAGCCACGTCACAAGCAGCGTCAGGGTTGAGCGCGGCCGGCAAACGGTAGCGCGAGGCGGAGACTAGATAAGCATCGGGACGGGACAAGCCCGTCCCCTACAGGAGCAAAGAGTGGCACGAATCGCGGGGATCAACATCCCGGACAACAAACACGCGGAAGTCTCTCTCACCTACATCTACGGTGTCGGTCGTTCGAGTGCGCGCAAGATGTGTGCTGCGGTGGGTGTGAACCCAGCCTCGCGAATCGGCGAACTCGGGGAAGACGACCTCGACAAGCTGCGCGCGGAAGTATCCAAACAGACCATCGAGGGGGATCTCCGCCGCGAGAACCAGTTGAATGTCAAACGGTTGATGGATCTCGGCTGCTATCGGGGTATCCGGCATCGCCGGGGACTGCCGGTCAACGGTCAGCGTACCCACACCAACGCGCGAACCCGGAAGGGTCCGCCCCGTTTGATCAGGAAATAGCCGGCACCTAGCAGCCAAGGAGACGGAACAAGCCAACATGGCAACAGCAACGACGACGAGGAGCCGCAAGGGCCGACGCATTGTCACGGATGGCGTGGCGCACGTGCACGCCTCGTTCAACAACACGATCATCACCATCACCGACCGGCAGGGCAATGCGCTGTGCTGGGCGACGGCCGGCGGGTCCGGGTACCGGGGCTCCAGGAAGAGCACGCCGTTCGCCGCGCAGGTGGCGTCGGAACGCGCGGCGACCAACGCCATGGAACAGTACGGCATGAAAAGCGTCGACGTCTTCGTCAAGGGGCCCGGTCCTGGACGCGAGTCGGCGGTTCGCGCGATGAACGCCGCCGGGTTGAAGATCAACAGCATCTCGGATGTCACGCCGATTCCCCACAACGGCTGCCGGCCTCCGAAACGTCGACGGGTTTGACAGATGGCCAGATACCTAGGACCGAAGCTGAAGCTCTCGCGCCGCGAGGGCACCGATCTGTTCTTGAAGAGCGGCATTCGGCCGCTCGACTCCAAGTGCCGGGCTGACACCATTCCCGGTCAACATGGCGCCGCCCGGCGCCAGAAGGTCAAGGACTTCGCCGTGCAGCTTAGGGAGAAGCAGAAAGTGCGCCGCTTCTACGGCGTGCTGGAGAAGCAGTTCCGCAACTACTACAAGAACGCCGATCGCCAGAAGGGCGCCACCGGCGAGAACCTGCTTCGTCTCCTGGAGCGCAGGCTGGACAACGTCGTCTACCGGATGGGCTACGGCTGCACACGCGCGGAGAGTCGCCAACTGGTCTCGCACCGCGCCATCGAGGTCAACGGCGCCGTGGTCAACATTCCGTCCTACCAGGTGACGCCCGAAGACACCGTCGCCGTTCGCGAGTCCAAGCGAGCCCAATTGAGGATTCGACAAGCCCTCGAACTTGCCAGCCAGCGCGGCCCGGCCGAGTGGATCGACGTCGACCCCGACAAGATGGAGGGGATCTACAAGCGCGATCCCGACCGTTCCGAGTTGCCCGGCGAGATCAACGAGAACCTGATCGTCGAGTTGTACTCCAAGTAACCGTATACCCGGGAGGAAGTCCATGCCACAGTCGGCAACCGAGTTTCTCACTCCTCGACACATCGATGTCGACGAGGTGAGCGGCACCCATGCCCGTGTGACCCTGGAACCCCTTGAGCGGGGTTTCGGCCACACCTTGGGCAACACCCTGCGGCGCATCCTGCTGTCGTCCATGCCGGGCGCCGCGATCACCGAGGTGCAGATCCGTGGCGTGGAGCACGAATACACCGCCATGGACGGTGTGCAGGAGGACGTGATCGACATCCTGCTGAACTTGAAGGGCGTCGCCGTGCGCCTGCCCGGTGGCGATGCCGCGACCATTCGCCTGTCCAGAAGCGGTACCGGGGAAGTCACGGCGGGCGACTTCCAACTGACCGGCGACGTGGAAATCGCGAATCCAGATCACGTCATCTGCACATTGAACGAGAACGGCAGCATCGAGTTGGAAGCGAAGGTCACCCGGGGACGTGGCTACCAGCCCGTGGAGTACAAGACCGAGGACGAAGAGGAGTCCCGACCCATCGGCGTGCTTCGTCTCGATGCGAGCTACAGCCCGATGCGGCGGGTTGCCTACACCGTCGAGAGCGCTCGTGTCGAACAGCGCACCGACCTCGACAAGCTCATCCTCGACATCGAATCCAACGGTACGATCGACCCGGAGCAGGCCATCCGTCGCGCCGCGACGATCTTGCAGCAGCAACTGGCCGTGTTCGTCGACTTCGACAAGGAAGGCGAGGCAGCCGTCGAGGAGGAAAAGGACGAAGTGGATCCGATCCTGCTGCGTCCCGTCGACGACCTCGAACTGACCGTGCGCTCGGCGAACTGCCTGAAGGCGGAACACATCTACTACATCGGGGATCTGATCCAGCGCACCGAGGTGGAGTTGCTGAAGACGCCGAACCTGGGCCGCAAGTCGTTGACCGAGATCAAGGATGTGCTCGCCTCCCGGGGCCTTGGTCTGGGCATGCGGATCGAGAAGTGGCCGCCCGCGAGCCTTCGCGAGGGGGCGTCCTGACGGACGCGGCGCGTCCTACGGACGCGATCGAGAACGCTCCGCGTTCTCGGCGCTGAACATCCTTCACGGGCGTTCAAGGAGACTAGGGTGAGACATCGGAAAAGCGGGCGTCGATTGAACCGGACGAGCGCCCATCGCAAGGCCATGTTCGCCAACATGTCCGCCTCGCTGTTCGAGCACGAGGTCATCAAGACCACGGTGCCCAAGGCGAAGGAGCTTCGACGGGTGGCCGAGCCCTTGATCACGCTCGCGAAGACCGACAGCGTCGCCAATCGGCGCCTGGCTTTCAGCCGGCTGCGCAACAAGGCGGCCGTCGGCAAGCTATTCTCGAAACTCGGACCCCGCTACGAGGAC
>JAPOYW010000043.1 GCA_026706425.1 Gammaproteobacteria bacterium | reverse complement strand
GCTCGGGGCAAGAACTCCGCCTGCATCCTGATCTGCGACGTGACCCGCCCGGTGCCGAACGGGTTGTTCCTTCGCCCGCTACTCGAGGCGCTGCTGAAAGCGGGGATCGATGCGTCGGATGTCACGATCCTAGTTGCCACGGGTTTACACCGTCCCAACCTGGGGGACGAGTTGGCGGAACTGGTCGGCGACGCCTGGGTGTTGGATCGTGTCCAGGTCGTGAACCACTACGCGCTAGACGACGCGGCGCACGTGGACTTTGGGGAGACGCGGACTCTGGGCACGCCCGTCAAACTCGACAGGCGGTTCGTCGAGGCGGACCTGCGCATTGCGACGGGACTCGTCGAACCGCATTTCATGGCGGGTTATTCGGGGGGCCGCAAGGTCGTCGCCCCTGGGATCGCGCACGCGGACACGATCCGCACGTTCCACAGCGCGAGGTTCATCGAGAACCCATATGCGGTGCAGTGCCGGCTCGAAGGGAATCCGCTGCACGAGGAGCAGCTTGAGATCGTTCGCATGTTGGGCGACGTCTACGCGCTCAACACCGTGATCGACGACGAAAGGCGCTTGTCGTTCGTCAACTTCGGCGAGATTGTCGCGAGCCACGCCGAAGCGGTGGCCTATGCAGACCGCTATCTGACGGTCCCCGTAACCCGTCGGTTCCGAACGGTGGTGACATCCGCTGCGGGCTACCCCCTGGACCAGACCTACTACCAGACGGTGAAGGGCATGGTCACGCCCATGGATATCCTCGACCATGACGCGACCTTGATTCTCGCCTCGGACTGCTCGGAGGGTCTCGGCTCGGACGCATTCCGGGCTTCCCAGCAACGGCTGATCGACTTAGGTGCGGATGCGTTTCTCGCGTCCCTGCTCCAAAAGCGTTTCGCGGACATCGACGAATGGGAGAGCGAGATGCAGACCAAGGCGCAACGGACCGCGCGGGTACGGATGAAGAGCCGCCTGAACGACCGGGACCGAGAGCTCACGGGCGTCGAACTCATCGACTCCGTTGAGGAAGCGGTTCGCGAGAGCGTTGAAATCACTGGGGACGGCGCGGTGGCCGTGATACCGGAAGGGCCCTATGTCGTGCCGCGTTATCGTCCGCTTGGAGGGTGACCGCCGGAGGCTACGATGACCGCGACGGTTGTTAGCTTGAGCGAATTCAAGGCCAGAGCATACGCGGCTGCTCGCCGAATTGACCATCGGCGATGGTGTGATCGTCGTCACTCAAAACGGCTTGGCGAGCGCAGTTGTTCAAAAGCTACGAATCGCATCAGCGGGAGCGTGCCGCCTTGTTGACACTGAAGCAGGTTGTGCAAGGCGAGGCGGACGTATCGGCGGGACGAACGGTACTCCAGCGAAGGGTATTCCGACATCAAGGCTGGGCTAGCCGACGATCGTTGTGTTAAGTTGTGTACATTGCAAACGTGACGCGGGACCGACATGTCCGCCACCGTGACACTCCGCTTGGACGACAATTTGAAACAACGCCTTGATCGCCTTTCGAAGGCGACGCAGCGCACCAAATCGTTTCTGGCGGCTGAAGCCATCCGCGAGTTTGTCGACCTCAACGAATGGCAGATTGGGGAGATTGAAGAGGCTGTAGCGGAAGCGGATCGCGAGGAATTCGCGAGCGAGGCGGAGGTCAGGAGAGTGTTGGGCAAGTGGGGAGTCGGTGGAGGTTAGGTGGCTCGCCGCAGCACTGAAAAACCTGGACGATGAGGCCGAGTTTGTTGGCAAGGACAATCCGGCGGCGGCTCGACGAATAGTCGGACGAATTCACGAGGCAGTCGATAACCTGAAGGCCAATCCTGCTATGGGTCGTCCTGGCCGCATCCATGGCACCCGAGAGTTGGTCATTCCCGGGACACGCTACATCGTTCCCTATCGCGTCAGACCGCGGCTAAACCGCATCGAGATCTTACGCATGTTCCACACATCCAGACGTCTGCCCGAGCACTGGTGATGGCCATCGAAATCCAAGCCGGCAATCGCCTTGAGACCTTGGCCGAACAGCTTGCGGACGAGATTCGGCGAAGCCCACTAGACCCCTTCGAACCGGAGCGGATCGTCGTTCCGCACCCCACCCTCGGACGCTGGCTGGTGCTCGCGTTGGCGAAGGAACTCGGCATCGCCGCGAACGTTTCCATCGAGCTGCCGGCCCAGTTCGCGTGGTCCATCATGCATGATGTCCTCGGCACACTGTCCAGGGACACGCCATTTGCTCCGGACCGGCTGCGTTGGCGGATCTACGAGGCGGTCGCGGGCCTTGACGGTCCCGGCACGGCGCCGGTGCGCAACTATCTGAGGGACGGCGATTCGCGCAAGCGCTTCGAGCTGGCGGATCGCCTGGCGCGGGTCTACGACCGCTGCCTGCTGTACCGGCCCGAGTGGATTCGGGAGTGGGAGCGTGGCGAGACGCCGCATTGGCAGGCGCAGCTCTGGCGCGGGCTCATGGAAAGCGTGACCGAACCAAGTCATTGGGTCGCTGCGATCGACGCTTTCCGGAACGCCAGCGATTGCCTCGACAAGGTCGACAACTGGCCTCGGCGGGCGAGCTTCTTCGGCGTCGCCGCGCTGTCGCCTTCGTACCTCGACCTCTTGCGCCAAGCAGGCGAACACATCGGCATCCACCTGTTCCTGCTCAGCCCATGCCGGGAGTACTGGAGCGACATCGCCCCCCGGCGCGTCATCCAGCGGCGCGCCGACCCCTTGGATCCTGCGGAGGAGTACCGCACCGAGGGCAATGAACTCCTGGGCGCTTGGGGCAAGCTGGGCCGGGACATGCAAGCCCTGTTGCTGGACGCGGAATTGTCCACCGGCACGCCTTTTGAGCAGTACGACGAGCCCGATTCGGGCACTGCCTTGGGTGGTGTGCAGCGCGACCTGCTCGACCTCAGTCTAGCGTCCGAAGCCAAGGCCGCCGACCCCGTGCCTGCGGACGACTCCATCCAGATCCACGTCTGCCACTCGGCGATGCGCGAGGCGGAAGTGCTGCACGACCGGTTGCTCGGGCTGTTCGACGCGCACCCGGACATCCAGCCTGCGGACGTGCTGGTACTCACGCCGAACATCGTCGACTACGCACCCGCCGTCGAAGCCGTGTTCGCCGCCGCCGATGTCATCCCGTTCAACATCGCTCGCCCCCGGGCGGCAGCGACGCGGGCCGTGCGGGCGTTTCTCGACCTTCTCGCCTTGCCCGATTCGCGCTACGGTGCGGAGGCGGTGATGGCGCCGCTGGAGTCCAAGGCGGTACGCGAAAGGTTCCGGATCGCGGAGCGGCACCTCTCGACGCTGCGCGAGTGGGTCCACGAAGCGGGCATCCGATGGGGCATCGACGCCGATCACCGCGCAGACGAGGGACTGCCCAGGTTCGGTGGCCATGCCTGGCGTCAGGGCATCGACCGGTTGCTGCTCGGCCATGCCATGGACGGCGAAACGGCGATGTTCGACGACGTGGCGCCTTATTCGACGGACTCGGCGGGATTCTCCGGCGACTACGAACTCCGGGGCCGGTTCGTCGACTACTGCGAGGGGGCGATCGAACTGCGCGAGCTAAAGGACGAGGCGCGGTCGGCGGTTGATTGGGCCGAATGCCTTCACGCCTTGGTGGAACGGTTCTTCGCGACCAATTGGGAGAATGCCGGAGAGACCGCCACCGTAACCCGGCTCATCGACGACGTCGTGACGGAGTGCGAGGTGGACACGCGGGTTCCCTTCGGCGTGTTTCGGGACGTGCTCGGCCGGACCGCGACCGGGTTGTCGAGACCGGCGGCCCGGCTTGCCGACGGCGTAACGGTCGTCTCGCTCGGCATTGGCCAGGCCTTTCCCGCCAAGGTCGTCTGTGCCCTGGGCATGAACGACCGCCTGTTCCCGCGCCGCCCGTCGCCGTCGACCTTCGACTTGGTGGATGCCGACGACGAGCGAACCGGCGACCGCAATACCCGCGACGAGGATCGGTTCGCGTTCCTCGAGGCGCTGCTCGCGGCCCGCCGCTGTTTCCTGGTGAGCTACACCGGACGCAACGTCCGGGACGACAAGCCGATGCCGCCTTCGGTGGTCGTGGACGAACTACGCGACTATCTGCAGCGCCGCTTCGACGAGGGTTTCGACACGACCCATCCCCTGCAGCCGTTCAGTCGTCGCTACTTCGAGGCGGACAGCGGCCTATGGAGCTACTCCGCCTC
Organism: Gammaproteobacteria bacterium; assembly: GCA_026706425.1. Lineage (GTDB taxonomy): Bacteria > Pseudomonadota > Gammaproteobacteria > Pseudomonadales > Azotimanducaceae > VXYL01. The sequence continues at coordinate 5,897 of JAPOYW010000043.1, read as the reverse complement.
GATGCTCGATGCCGCCCGCACACTCGCTGGACATGCCGACAGGGAAACCGACGCCCGGGCGCGTCAACGCTTCACGGTGCCTTTCGATTCCGTGGGCAAGGAGCGGGAAAGGCGGGTCGACCTAGAACGCCTGATCGCGTTCTTCCGCAACCCGACCCGGGCGTTTCTGCGTGATCACCTCGGCATCCGCCTCGAGGTCGACGAGATCGCGTTGGCGGAAGACGAGCCGTTCAAGCTCGACGGCCTAGGGCAATGGGCCCTTAAGTCAGAGATGTACAACATTGATGCCGGCGAGGAAGTTGCCGAGGGGATCAAGCGGCTGGTGACAGCTCGCGGTCGCCTGCCGACCGGTGCCCCGGGTGATGTCGTTTACGAGGACATGCAGGCGGATATAAGGGAGTTCCGGCGGGCGCTCAAGCGCTACGGAAAAGCGCTCGCGGCGGATCCCAAGGACATCGAAGTGAATGTCCGGGGGTATCGTCTGACGGGCGCGGTAGAAAACGTTGCCCTTGCCGACCGCGGCAACCGGTACGAGTTGCTGCGCTGGCGTATCGGCAGGATCCGTCCCCAGGACCGCTTCGGGGCGTGGCTCGAACTGCTGGCATGGGTTGTGGCCCAGGAGAAGTTGGAAGCGGAAGCGCATCTGGTTTGTTTGGCACCGGGCGGCGTCGAGACGACGATGCTCGTGGCACCTGACGCCAAAGATGCGCGCGAACATCTCGGTCTTTGGCTGGGCGCTTGGTGGCGGGGAACAGAGCAACTGCTGCCGTTCGCCCCTGCGGCATCGATGAAATACGCCGAACGCTTTGTGAAGTCGCAGGACCGTGAGGTTGCGTGGAACGCGGCCTGCGAGGAATGGGACGGCGAACGAGCATACGATGGTCTGTTGAACGCCTATGTCTCGCTGGCCTACGACGGCGAAGACCCATTCGACGAGAGCAAGTTCGCGGATCTCGCCGAGGCGCTGTTGCTGCCGCTTCTCGCTGCAGAACGGGAGCCCGGCGAATGAACCGCAGCGAAAAGACGCCGTCGGATGTCACGCTGGATGATGCGCCGGAACTGTTGATCGAGGCCAGTGCGGGCACCGGCAAGACCAACGCCCTGACCACCCTTGCCGCTCGTTTGCTGGTCGAGAAACGCGTCGAGATCGGCGAAATGCTGGTGGTCACCTTCACGATCGCCGCGACGGGCGAACTGCGCGACCGGATACGTACGACGTTGCGGGCCGTACTGCGCCTAGCTAGAGGCGAGGATTCCAAACCCAAGGCACAGGACCAGGCGTTGCTCGAGCGTTGGAAAGAGCTCGGCATCGATGGCACCGACATCGCGCGACGCCTTGACTTGGCATTGAATGACCTTGACCGGGCCAATGTCATGACTATCCACGGTTTCTGCCAGCGCGTGCTCGCTGATTTCGCGTTCGAAGGGGGACTGCCGTTCGGGTTCGAGGTAGCCGGCGACGGGGCGGATGCGTTGAACGCCGCAGTCACCGACGAGTGGCGCCGGTGGGCCTATCCCGCATCGCCCATGCAGGTTCGCTATGCCATGAAGAAGGGTCTCGCGGCGGACGAACTCATCGGGTGGGTATCCGGCTACGTGGCGAGGCTCGATCTCGACATCGTCGGTGCGGATACATCGACCGATGACGCGTCGAGCGGTCTAGACGGCCTCGAACGCGCTTGGCGGGAAGCGGTTGGCAACGCAAGGGACATCCACGAAGCGGAGGCGGAGTCGATGCCTGATGGTGATCGCGACCGCATTGCCGCGGTGTTGGAACGGCCTGAAGCGGTGTTCTGCGCGGGAGCCAGCTTTCTCGGCAAACAACGCGAAAGCAAGCGACTGCGCGACGGCAGTCCGGCGCTTGCCGAGGTTCTGGACGAGCTGGACGCTGCATCGGGGAAACTACGTACTGGCTACGACCGTCTTCTGCCATGCTTGCGCCGCGATGCGTTGCAGAATACGCGCGCCTCGTTGGAACGCCGAGTGCGGGAGGATCGAAGACTCGGTTTCGACGATCTCCTCACTGGCGTGCACCGCGCACTTGATGCCGGCAAGGGTCTCGCGCGGCGCATCCGCGACCGCTACCCGTGGGCGCTCATCGACGAGTACCAGGACACCGACCGCGTCCAGGCGGACATCTTCCGCCGCATATACCGGAACACGCGACTGGCCGACGACGACGGTGCGCTGATCATCGTCGGCGATCCCAAGCAGTCGATCTACCGGTTCCGCAGCGCCGACATCTTCGCCTACATGAACACCAGCGACGCCGTCGCCGATGACGCGACGCTCAACCTGTCGCGCAACTACCGCTCGGTGCCGGCGTTGACCGAGGCGGTGAACGCCGTGTTCGACCATCCCTGCCCCTTCGCACTCACCGGAATTGGCTACAACCCGGTCGAATCCGCGATCGAGAAGTCCAGACTCGCTATCGACGGCGAAACTGTCGCCGGGGGCGGGAGTGCGCCGTTCCAGATCAGGTACTTCCCGTGGGGAGAGAAGTTGTGGACGAAACCCAAAATGGGAGATCTGGCCGCGCGTTTGGCCGCCGATGAGATCGCCGCCGTTCTGAAGCTTGCTGACCGAGGCCAGGCGAAACTGGCGCGCGAGCCAGTACGTGGCTCGGATATCGCGGTGCTTGTACGTACTGCCGAACAGGGGCGGCGGGTGGCCCGGGAACTCCACGAACGCGACATCGCGAGCGTTGAGATCGGCATTGAGAACGTCATGGCGAGCCGCGAAGCGGAGCAGCTCGAGCGCTTGCTGTGGGCCATCGCAAAGCCGCAGTCGCCGCACCGCACCCGGGGCGCCCTGACGGCGGACGTCCTCGGGCTCGATGCCGCAGCGGTGGGCGCTCTGCAGGACGACGACAACGCCTGGAACGTCTGGACCGAACGCCTCGGCAACTGGCTTGAGGAGTGGGAGCGGGCAGATGTCGCCACGTTGATCCGGCGCGTTCTGGAGTCCGGGGAGGTCAGAGGTGCCGACCGACTGTTGCAATACCGGGACGGGGCACGACGGTTGACCAACCTCAAGCATCTGGCGGAGCTGCTTCAACAGACGGAGACCCGCGAGCGCTACTCGCCTACCGGGCTTGCCGCTTGGTTCACCCGGCAGCGCGCTAACGCCGGCGACCGCGACGAGATGGCCCTGCTTCGTCTCGACAGCGACGAGCAGCTGGTCAAGATCGTCACCATGCACGCGGCCAAGGGTCTCGAATTCCCCATCGTATTCTGTCCGTTCCTCTGGGACGCGAACATGCGGCGCGACCCGGATTGGGCCAACTACCACGCCTCCGAGGCCGGCCACCGGGAGATCCTCCACCTTGATCCCACGGATGCCGAGTCGGACATCGACTGGCAGGAGGGGTTCTCCGACGAGACACGCCTTCTCTACGTGGCGTTGACCCGCGCCCGGGAACGTTGCGTCGTGACGTGGACGAAGATCCGTTCCACGGAGAACGCGCCGCTGGCGTGGTTGCTCTACGGTCGCGAGTCCGCTTCGGAGGAGATGGACGCCGCAGCCGTCGTGAAGGTCGTTCGTGATGCCAAGGGACTGTCGCCTGAGCAATGGCGGGCGGGTTTGGACCATCTGACCGCGAGATGTTCGGCAGACATCGGCGTCGTCGACATGGAACACAACTACGGGTCGGCATCCATCGAGCGCACCACGAACGTACCGGCGGAACTCACCGTTCGCCAACTGGGCCGCGAACTAGCGAGGGTTCGCCAGATGAGCAGCTACTCGGCGCTCGCCCACAGCGTCGGTGCCGCCGAGTCGCCCGGGGACCACGAGACCGTTGAACAGCCCGACCGGGACGAGGTCGAACCGACAGAAGAAGAGGAAGAGGCACCCGCGGCAGCGGAATCCGTACGGGATGCGTTCACCTTCCCGGCGGGACGACGGGTCGGGAACTGTCTGCACCGGATCTTCGAACGTCTCGACCGGGGTGAGGAGGAATCCGTCGAAGATGCCTGTCGCGAGAGTCTCGCCCGGTATCGGGTCGACCTGCAGTGGGTGGACGTGGCGATGTCGATGGTGGCGAACACCCGGGCGACGCTGCTTGCCGCAGCCGATGGTCCCGGTGTCGGCAAGGGGTTCCGGCTTGAAGATCTCGAACGCGCGGTCCCGGAGATGGAGTTCCACCTGCCGCTCGAAGGACTTGATCGACGCCGACTTGGCGAGGCACTGGCAGATCATGGCTACGACAATCCCTTCGCCGGGTCTCGATCGAACATCGACGGCTATCTGCGCGGATTCATCGATCTGGTCGCCGGCCACGACGGCGTCTGGTACGTGCTCGACTACAAGTCCAACTGGCTCGGCAACCGCGCGGAGGACTATCGGCCAGCGGGCCTCTCGAAGGCGATGCGCGACCATCGCTACCCGCTTCAGTACCTGCTCTACCTCGTCGCTTTGCACCGGTACCTGGCCAGCCGTTTGCCGGGTTACGACTACGATCAGCACATCGGCGGTGCCTTCTACCTGTTCCTTCGTGGTGTCGACCCGGCGACGCGCATGGACCGGGGCGTCTACTTCGACCGTCCGAACCGGGCCTGCATCGAAGCCCTCGACGCCTGTTTCAGGGGGGCGGCATGATCGAACTCCTGGAGGAACTGCATGACCAGGACCTGATTGCCGACATCGATTGGCATTTCGCGCGCCTGATGGCCCGGTTCGATGGTCACGAACGTCCGGAGGTGGCGCTGGCGGCGGCACTCGCCAGCGTACAAACGCGGCGCGGACATGTGTGTCTCGACCTTGCCGATTGCGCGGGGGGGCCTCTGGCGGCGGTGCTGGAAGAAGCCTCGCTGGGGGACACGCAGATTCCGGACTGCACGTTGCCGGAACTTGACGAATGGCGGCATTCCCTGCTCAGGAGCCCGGTGGTGGCCGGGCCGGGTTGCGACGGGCAGGCGCCCCTTGTCTTGGACGACGCCGGGCGGCTCTACCTCGCCCGCTACAGGCGTGCGGAAAGCGATGTCGCCGTGCGGCTGATCGAAATGGCCCGGACTGGCGATCTCCTGGCCGGCATCGGCGCCAAGCTCGATCGATTGTTCGGCGAAGACGACCAGGACCAGCGTCGTGCGGCCGAAGCCGTCTTGAGACGGCGTCTTTGCGTGGTAACCGGAGGACCGGGGACCGGCAAGACCTTCGTCGCGGCCCGGGTCATCGCCCTGCTCCGGGATTTGGGGCTTGCGCGACTGGATCGCATCGCCTTGGTGGCGCCGACAGGGAAAGCGGCTGCGAGACTGCAGGAGTCGGTCGCGGCGCAGATCGAAAGCCTTGCGGCGGTCGTATCGGCGCTGGCCGACTACCGGGCCAAGGCCAGTACAGTGCATCGTCTGCTGTACCGGGCGCGGGGCGGCAGATTGCCGGTGGACGCCGTCATTCTCGACGAAGCCTCCATGGTCGATCTGGCCCTCATGTCGCGCCTCGTCGACGTGTTGCCGGACGCTGCCCGCCTGGTCGTGCTCGGCGATGCGAACCAGTTGGCATCCGTGCAGCCGGGGGCGGTGCTGGGCGATCTCTGCGCCGCCGCGGCGGTTCCAGGCTCGCCTCTCGGCGGCTGCGTTCTGGCCTTGACGAAGAGTCGTCGGTTCGCGAAGGACAGCGGGATCGGCCGGCTCGCCGTCGCCATCGTTTCGGGGGATGCCACGGGTGCCCTCAACGCTCTGAACGATCCGCGGGATAGTCGGACCGAACTGCACCCCTTGACGGACGCCCGCGCCTTCGACCTCTTCGCGGCGAACCACGCGCTGGAGTCTTGGGCACCGTGCCTCGAGAATCCGCGCGAAGTGCCCTTTCCGAAGCTGCGCGTGCTGTGCGCCCACCGGCACGGGCCGTTCGGTACGCATCGATTCAACCGCCTGGTCGAGGCGGAACTGCGTCAGCGC
>JAPOYW010000640.1:1820-10092 GCA_026706425.1 Gammaproteobacteria bacterium | reverse complement strand
TCGTCTGTGGTCGGCATGTGACAAATATAGACACTATTACTGTCTAATACAAGTGTCTTAAAACTCAGGGAACCCGGCTCGCGTTGGCGCAAGGGCGAACAGACGGGTTGATTACGCGTATTGGGCCGATTAACGTCGCCGCCTTTCGCCGGGGCTTCGCCATGGCAAACCCGAATCTGACGGTCAACGAGATCCGCATCGTCGGCTGCCTGATGGAGAAGGCGGTCACGACGCCGGAGCAGTTTCCGCTGACGCTGAACGCGCTCACCCTGGCCTGCACCCAGAAGTCGAGCCGCGATCCGGTGCTGTCGTTGGATCAGGACACGGTACGGCGTACGGCCCGCGTGCTCGAGGACAAGGGGCTTGTCACCCGGGAAGAGAACTTCAGGACCGGCGTCACGAAGTACCGGCAACGGTTCTGCAACACGCCGTTCAGCGACCAGCAGTTCACAACGGCGGAGTACGCGGTGGTCTGCGTGCTGCTGTTGCGCGGGGCCCAGACGCCCGGGGAATTGCGCACGCGGACGTCGCGCATGCACGGCTTCGCCGACAACGACGCCGTTTCGGCCGCGCTCGCGAGTCTGCTCGATCCGGAACGGGAAGGCGGTGCAGTCGTCGCCCGCCTCCCACGAGTGCCGGGCCGACGCGACCACGAATACATGCACCTGTTTTCTGGCGTGATCGACTCCGTGCCGGCGGAGGAACGTCCGGCAGCCCCCACGACGCCGAGGTCGAGCCGACTCGACGAACTCGAAGCCCGCGTTCAGACGCTCGAAGAAGAGTTGGCCGCGCTGAAACAGGAGTTGTCCCCGTAGGGCGGCCCTGGGGCGGCCCGATACGCCCGATGTCCCGCCGGACTTTCCCTCACTACCCAAGTCCGCCACACTGACGCCATGAACAAGCTCGAACTCTTCATCGACGGCGAATTCGTCGCGAGTCGCGGCGACGGCATCGAGGTGACCGATCCCGCCACCCAGGAAGTGATTTGCGAGGTTCCGTTCGCCACCGCCGACGAGGTGGACCGGGCCGTTCAGGGTGCCAAGGAGACCTTTCGCGCCTGGCGCGAGGTGCCCACCCCGGAGCGCGCACGGCTGCTGTTCGCCTACCAGGACCTTCTCAAGAAGCACCAGGACGACATCGCCAGGGATCTGTGCCGGGACACGGGCAAGACCTGGGAGGATGCTCGCGGCGAGGTGTGGCGGGGGATCGAAGTTGTCGAGCACGCCTGCAGCATCGCCTCGTTGATGATGGGCGAGACGGTGGAGAACGTGGCCCGGGGCATCGACACCTACAGCCTCGTGCAGCCCATCGGGGTCTGCGCCGGCATCACGCCGTTCAACTTCCCGGCCATGGTGCCGTTGTGGATGTATCCGCTGGCCATCGCCTGCGGCAACACCTTCATCCTAAAGCCGTCGGAACAGGATCCCACGGTTCCCAATCGGCTGATGGCGCTGCTCAAGGAGGCGGGTGCCCCGGACGGCCTGGTGCAGGTGATCCACGGCGGCAGGGAGCAGGTGGACGCCCTGCTGACCCGCCCGGACATCCGGGCGGTCAGTTTCGTGGGTTCGGCACCCGTGGCCAAGGCCGTCTATGCGAAAGCGGCGGCGAACGGCAAACGGGTGCAGGCGTTGGCGGGCGCCAAGAACCATCTGGTCGTCATGCCCGACGCGGACAAGGAACAAGCCATCGCGAGCCTGGTGGGTGCCACCTGCGGGGCGGCCGGTCAACGCTGCATGGCGATCAGCGCCGCGGTGCTCGTCGGCGGAGCCGCGGATTGGCTTCCCGATCTCGCCGCTGCCATGGCGGCGGTGCGCCCGGGACCCTGGGACGACGAGGGGGCGGGCTACGGTCCCCAGATCACCCGCGCCGCCCGGCAGCGTATTCTCGACGCTATCGAGTCCGGCAAGGCGGAGGGCGCGGATTGCCTGTTGGACGGCTCCGAGTGCGGCGTGCCGGGCTATCCGAAGGGCAACTGGGTCGGACCCACGTTGTTCGCCAACGTGACCCGGGACATGTCGATCTACGCACAGGAGATCTTCGGTCCGGTACTCGTAACCTCAACCGTGGCCACATTGGACGACGCCATCGATCTCGTGAACGCCAATCCCTTCGGCAACGGCGTCTCCATCTTCACCTCGTCCGGCGGTGCCGCGCGTCGTTTCCAGCGTGAAATCGAGGTCGGCCAGGTGGGCATCAACATCCCGATCCCGGTGCCGCTGCCGTTCTTTTCGTTCACCGGCTGGAAGGACTCGTTCTTCGGCGACCAGCACGCCTACGGCAAGCAGGCGGTTCGGTTCTACACGGAGACCAAGACGGTGACAGCGCGTTGGTTCGACGAGGCGCCCGTCTACGGCCCCAACATGACGATCAGGCTCAAGTAACGCTGCGGATGGCCATCGGACACTTGTCGGCTAGCACCGGCGAGTCGTCCGAGCGCACGGCGGCGAGCACGACGCCACCGCCGACGGCCACGACGGTCCCGATTTTCTTCGGCCCGGCCATGACGTCGGCCCCGACGGCCGGACCTTCGCCTTCAAACCCGTAGCGGCGCAGTTGTTGCTTCACCTGACCCCGGTGTTCGGCTCGGGCGACCACTTCCTGGCCGAGGTAGCAGCCCTTCGCGAAGTTCACGGCCCCGACATCGGTGAGGCCGATCATCTGCGGCAGGAAACTCCCGGCGATGGCCTCGGTCACGAGCACGAAGCCGGTCTCGGCGCAGGCGTTGGCGAATGCGGCATGGCCCTCGTCCGGGGTCGAAAGCGTCGCGTAGTGGCCGACGGGCGGGAGTTCGAAGGCATCCGACGAGGCCACCGGGGACAGTCGAACGCCGGTCTGGGCCTCGCTGAGCTTGGACTTCGCGAACAGCAGGTACTTGCCGAGTTCGCCGGCGAGGATCGGGACGACGCTTGGATGGACAAGCAACCGGACGTGGTTCGATTCGCCGGCCGCCCAACCGTTGGCGATCACGCGGCCCTTTAGGTTGCACAACGCCATGGGCAGGGCGCGACCGGGTTCGAGGTGGTCGAGGTCGGCCGTTGCGTAGCCTTGCAGGAAGGCGGCGGCATCCGGGCCGGCGAAATCCATTTGTGCGAGATGTCTCACGTTGTGCAACAGCGAGTTCCCAATCCCATCGTGGGCATTTTCGCATGACTTGCCGTCGGCGGAAGACGATGATGTGGCGATGCGTGAAGAGTGCGGAGACGACCGACAGTATGATCGCGTGCTGTGGCGGAGCCGCCGGGGCATGCTCGAACTCGATCTCGTGCTCGTCGACTTCGTCCGGGCGCGGTATGCGCTGCTGCCTTGCGCCGAGCAGGCGGCCTATCGCGGTCTGTTGGATCAGGACGACTGGACGGTATGGGAGTGGCTGCAGGGCCGCGCCACGCCGCCTGCGGCGTATGCCCGGGTCGTCGAGAGCATCGTCGGCTTCGTCGCGGACGGCGCACACCGACGTCGTGAATAACTCCCGCGCATCGCCTGCCCTGACGCTCGACCCCGATGCCCGTCCGCGTCGTGACGCGGTTGGCGATTCATCGCCCGCCGGTCCCGGGCCGGCGTTGGAGGTCGACTGGACGCCGGGCTGGGATTGGCTGGGATGCGTGCTGGCCATACACGTCTTGGTGGCCGTGCCTTGGGTTGCCAAGGTAGGCGCGTGGCTGCTTGCCGTCGCGGTGCTCGCATTCGGCTACTACCTGTGGGTGTTCTGGCGCGGGGAAAGCTGGCGTTTTGCGCTCAGCGACGAACGCGTGGTGTTGTTCGAACCGGAACGAGGCGACGGCACCCGGGTACCGGCGCGGCTTCGCGGTCCGCCCTGGATGACCGAGCGGTGGGTCGTCGTGCGCACCACCCGCCGCATCCTGGTGTTGCGCGCTGGACGCTACGACGCGGCGGTATTCGCCAGGTTGCGACGCGCTCTCCTCGGCGGGGCGGCCAACGGCTGAAGCACGTCGAGCGGATCCGCCGCCGGGTACAGGACGCTGGGGCTGGGTTGGGCGACCGGTCGAGGGTAGTCCAGGGTGTAGTGCAGCCCGCGGCTTTCCTTGCGCATCACGGCGGCCCGGACGATCAGTTCGGCCACGTGCACGAGGTTGCGCAGTTCGATGAGATCGGCGCTCAGGCGGTGGCGGGCGTAGTAGTCGTGTATCTCCTGGCGCAAGAGGTCGATGCGGCGCTGTGCGCGCTCCAGGCGCTTGTTGGTCCGCACGATACCCACGTAGTCCCACATGAAACGTCTGAGTTCCGTCCAGTTGTGGGCGAGTACGACCTGCTCGTCGGAGTCCGAGACACGGCTCTCGTCCCAATCCGGCGGTGTGCTTGACACCCGGGGCTCGGCAAGACGCCGCCGGGCGATGTCCTGGGCGGCCGCTTCGGCGAACACCAGGCATTCGAGCAGGGAGTTGCTCGCCAAGCGGTTGGCGCCATGCAGCCCGGTGTAGGCGGTTTCGCCGATGGCGTATAGCCCCGGGATGTCGGTCCGGCTGGCGAGGTCGACCACGACGCCCCCGCAGGTGTAGTGCGCGGCGGGCACGACGGGAATCGGCTCGCGGCGCATGTCGATGCCGACGCCGAGGCACCGGGACAGGATGTTCGGGAAGTGCGTCTCGATTAACTCGCTGCTTTGGTGGGAGATGTCGAGGTAGACGCATTCCGCGCCAAGCCGCTTCATCTCGTGGTCGATGGCGCGGGCCACGATATCCCGTGATGCCAGTTCGGCGCGCGTGTCGAAACGGTCCATGAAACGACTGCCGTCGGGAAGGAGGAGCTTGCCGCCTTCGCCGCGCACGGCTTCCGAGATCAGGAATGATCCACGCCCCGTCTCCCGTGCGGCATGCGGGTGGTAGAGACAGGTGGGGTGGAACTGGTTGAACTCCATGTTGGCGACGCGGCAACCGGCCCGCCATGCCATGGCGATGCCGTCGCCGGTGGCGCCGTCGGGGTTGCTGGTGTAGACGTAGACCTTGCTGGCGCCGCCCGTCGCCAGCACCACGTAGGGTGCCTCGAAGACCTCCACGGTGTCCGACCGAGTGTTGTACACGTACGCGCCGACCACCCGGTTCGGTGTCTGGCCGAGCTTGCGCGTGGTGATGACGTCTATGGCGACGCGCGTGCCCACGATCTCGATGTTGGGGTGTTGCGCCGCCCGTTCGCTGAGCGTTCGCGCGATGGCCGCGCCCGTGGCGTCCGCCACATGCAGAACCCGCCGGTGGGAATGGCCGCCCTCGCGGGTGAGGTGGAGCCCGTCGCCGTAGCGGTCGAACTCTAGCCCCAGGCCGACGACGTGATCGATGGCTTTCGGGGCCCGGGCGACCGTGAAGCGTACGACGTCCTCTTGGCAAAGACCGGCGCCTGCGGCGACGGTGTCGGCGACATGGGACTCGAAGCTGTCATCGGGGTTCGTGACCGCAGCCACGCCGCCCTGGGCCCAGTTGGTGGCGCCCCCCTTGATCGCGTCCTTGGATACCACGGTGACGCGTACCGTCTCGGCCAGATGGAGCGCCGTCGCCAGTCCGGCGGCGCCGCTGCCGATGATGAGGACGTCGGTTCGGTGTCGTTTCGCCACGGTCGCTACAGGATTCAGGTGCCAGTTCAATGACATGGAGTATACGCTTGCCGTCGTCGCCCCGAACCGGGACGCGGACGTGCGGGCCGCACGCATTCTCCATTCGCGTCGGAACCGTGGCTCGGGGATAATGGCGGCAAGCGTACGGCGAACGCACCTGGGTGCACGACGATCCGGCTGTGGGGCGCTCGACAAGGAACAACGGGTGAGCGCGGACACCGATAGAGAGCTGGTCCGAAGGGTGCAGAAGGGCGATCGCCGGGCGTTCGACCTTCTCTTCCTGCGCTACCAGCACAAGATCCACGGCTTGGTGGCCCGCTACGTGCACGCCCAGGAGGAGGTCGAGGATGTCGTCCAGGAAGCGTTCATCAAGGCGTACCGGGCGTTGCCGCGCTTTCGGGGCGAGAGCGCGTTCTATACCTGGTTGTACCGTATCGCGGTCAATACGTCGAAGAATCACCTGGTATCCCGGGCCAGGCGACCCCAGGGGGTAGACCTCGACGCCAGCGAGGGCGATGTGGGCGAGGTGGCGGAGGTACTCAAGGACACGGAAGATCCCGAGAGCGCCTTGCGCCGAGACGAACTTCAGGCCGTCGTGGACCGCGCCATCGGGGACCTGCCAGAAGATTTGCGGGCTGCGCTAACTCTTCGCGAGTTTGATGGTCTAAGCTATGAACAGATAGCAACCGTAGTGGATTGCCCAGTGGGTACGGTGCGTTCCCGCATCTTCCGCGCTCGGGAGGCGGTGGACGAGCAAATCCGTCCTCACATAGAACGAACGTCGAAGCGAGCGTAGCGATGGCGGGTGTTCGACGGGTGGGAAACGGTGGCGATGCGGCTGGACCGGGGGCGGTAGCGGCGCATAGGGAATGAACGGCGACCATGGGGTGCCATGGTGGAGCAATGTCGGGTCTCGCGCACGGAGAAATGACATGACCGAAACGACACGAGAGTCACTGAACGAGGCGTTGTCCGCAGTGGTGGACGGCGAGGCGGAGGAGCTTGAACTTCGCCGGGTTCTGAATGCCGTCGAACGCGACCCGGAAATGCGCGCGAAGTGGGAGCGCCTGCACTTGATCGGCGACGTCATGCGCGGCGGGGCGATGCGACTCGGAGACCGCACAGTGGCGCATCTCGTAGAGCCTTCGATGCCCCGGGGCGACGAGGACGTCGCTAACGGGGAATCGCGAGGCCGGTGGCTCACGGGTGTGGCGGCAGCTGCGGCCGTGGTCGTCGCCGCGACTTTTGTTTCCCTTCAGGACGGTCAGACCACGGACAGCCAGCCGTTGGTGGCGCAGTCGAACACGATTGTCGCCGAACCGCTGTCCGAGGAGGATCTGCGCCGCAACCGCGACTACTATCTCATGTACCACGCGCAGCACTCGTCGGCGGCCAGTCGTTCGCCGGGGATGACGTTTGTTAAGGTGCTGGCCGTGCCCGGGGGGAGTGAAGAAGGTCGGTGAAGCTGATCTCGGCGCTGCCAAGCTGTCGCCTATGCAGCATCGCGCTCGTGGCGGCGAGCGTGACCAATGGGGTACTGGCGGAGGAAGGCGTTGCACGCACGACGCCGACCGACTGGCTTCATGCCATGGACGATGCGTTCCGCAACCTCAACTACGACGGCGTGTTCGAGTACTCCATAGCCAGTCACTCCCAGATTCGGATCCAGAAAAGACGGGGGAACCAGGCGCTCAGCGTCACCGCAAACGTTGCCCACGACGTGACGGTCGCGTCGTTCCGTATCGTCCACATGGTCATAGACGGCGTCGAACACGAGCGGATCGCCTACCGCGGCGGCCGGGGGCGTGAGATTCTGCGTACCGGCGGACGGGTCTCCTACCTCCTCCCCGAGGACGACGAGTCCTTCGCGGTGGCGGCCGACTTGCCGACGGGTCCGTACCCCCGGCGATTCATGCGCAGCGAGGATCTTGCGGCGAACTACCGCTTCGATCTCAGCGGTCGCAGCAGCGTGATCGGCCGGCCTGCCGTTTGCCTGGAAGTCCATCCCCTCGACGACAACCGTTACGGGTTTCTGCTGTGGCTCGACGAGGAGACGGGGTTGTTGCTGCGATCGGAGTTGCGGGACGCCACCGGCCGGTACCTGGAACGGGTTGAATTCCTTTCGTTGAAGGTCGGGGCCTCGGTGTCGGAGGACGCATTGCGGCCGGAATTGCCGGGCGTCCCGGTTCAGCCCGCACCCGAGTTCAGTGAAGGGCCCGCCCCGCCGACCGTTCCGGTCAGTTGGAAGATCGGCTGGGTACCGGCGGGTTTCCGGATCACCGACGCTCACCCCCACGAGGCGAAGAGAGGAGTGCACGTCATGTTCAGCGACGGACTGGCGACGTTTTCGGTATTCGTCGAAGCCGCGCCCCAATCTGCGGCGGGCGGGGTGTTCTCCCGCAACGGCGCAACGGTTCTCTTGTCCCATGACCTGACCGGCGAGCGAGGCGACTACCTGGTCACCGTGGTCGGCGAAGTCCCACCGGAAACCGCCCAGCGGGTCGCGGAAAGCGTCTTCCGAGGACGCTAGTTCGCCGTGAACCCTCGGTTGTCCCGAGCAGGTACGACGCGTCGCGTCGGCGCCAGCTGCTCGGTCGTGTTCCATCGAGTCCGGTGTGCGGGGTGCGACGGACGTTGCGGCGTGTCGGTCGGTGGTCGCGGTGAAGTCCCGTTGGACATCGAGGTGCCGAATGGCACGCGCGTGGAAGTGGT
>JAPOYW010000640.1:0-1810 GCA_026706425.1 Gammaproteobacteria bacterium | reverse complement strand
CGTCCACCCGCGAGCTTGCCCGCCGAGCGATCGGGTGTTTCGGTTGGCCCCTCGGCGCGGTCGTCGCGGCGGCGTTTGCGGTGGAATGGGTTGGCGGCAGCGAAGGCCTGATCGTTGCGGCGTTGTTCGGGGCGGTCTTCGCGGTGGTTGGAGTCCGGGCCGCGAAAGCGATGTCCGACGGGTTTAGCGCGCCGGCGTCCGGCCGGTCCGGGACGCCGGACGAAGGTCTGCGTGTTGTCCTCCGTGGCTGACATCGACCGCATTCGCAACTTCTCGATCATTGCCCATATCGACCACGGGAAGTCCACGCTTTCCGATCGCCTTATCCAACTCTGCGGTGGACTCTCCGAGCGGGAGATGGCCGACCAGGTGCTTGACACGATGGACATAGAGCGCGAGCGCGGCATCACCATCAAGGCGCAGTGCGTGACCCTCCAGTACCAATCCAAGGATGGTCGCGACTATTGTCTGAATCTCATCGACACGCCGGGTCATGTGGACTTCAGCTACGAGGTCTCGCGTTCGCTTGCCGCCTGCGAAGGAGCCTTGCTCGTGGTCGACGCGGCCCAAGGCGTCGAGGCTCAATCGGTGGCGAATTGCTACACCGCCATCGAACAGGGTCTCGACGTGCTGCCGGTTCTGAACAAGATCGATTTGCCCCAGTCGGAACCCGAGCGGGTCTCTTCCGAGATCGAGGACATCATTGGCATTGCCGCCGACGATGCGCTGGCGGTCAGCGCCAAGACCGGCAGCGGGGTTCCGGACCTCCTCGAGACCATCATCGGAGAGATTCCCTCGCCGGTCGGTGATCCCGAGGCTCCGTTTCGTGCGTTGATCATCGATTCCTGGTTCGACAACTACCTGGGGATCGTGTCACTTGTCCGGGTATTCGACGGTCGGATCACCCTCGGCGAGAGGGTCCGTGCGATGACGGTGGGCAAAACCCATACGGTGGATCAAGTCGGCGTCTTCACGCCGAAACAGGAGCCGCGCAACGCCTTGGAGGCTGGCGAAGTAGGCTACCTGGTCGCCGGTATCAAAGACATACGCGGTGCCCCCGTCGGCGACACGCTCGTGGCGTCGCCTTCGCCGGATGCCGAGCCCGTGCCTGGTTTCGAGACCGTGAAACCGCAAGTGTATGCAGGAGTGTTCCCGGTCAATGCCGACGACTTCGAGGGCTTCCGAAATGCGCTGGCCAAGCTGACGCTGAACGATGCGTCGCTGTTCTACGAGCCCGAGACATCCGACGCCTTGGGCTTCGGCTTCCGGTGCGGGTTCCTAGGGATGCTGCACATGGAAATCGTCCAGGAGCGTCTGGAACGCGAATACGGTCTCGACCTGATCACCTCCGCGCCCACCGTGGCCTACGAAGTCGCGATCCGGTCCGGCGATGTGCTGCGCATCGACAATCCATCGGAACTGCCCGATCCGGTTGCCATCGTCGAGATGCGAGAGCCCATCGCCCTGGTGAACATCCTGACCCCGCGGGAGTACGTGGGCAGCGTCATCAACCTCTGCGTCGGCCGACGAGGTGTGCAGAAGAGTATGCGGTTCAGTGGCAACCAGGTTGCCATCGACTACGAGATTCCGCTCGCCGAAGTGGTGTTGGACTTCTTCGATCGGCTGAAGTCGGCGAGCCGCGGGTTCGCCTCCCTCGACTATGGTTTCACGCGATTCCAGGCGGCGCCGCTGGTACGGCTCGACATCCTGGTGAATGGCGAGCGTGTCGACGCCCTGGCGGCAATCGTCCACCGCGAACATGCTTCGGCGCGGGGGCGCGACCTGGTGCGCGCGATGAAGGATGTCATTC
>JAPOYW010000322.1:4846-10132 GCA_026706425.1 Gammaproteobacteria bacterium | reverse complement strand
CGATCTGCGCGTCAACCTGGAGAAGATCCGGGAGCACAGCAGCCGCGCCGACGGCATCGTGCACAATATGCTCGAGCACTCCCGGGCCGAACCGGGCGACTGGCGCGAGACGGATCTCAACGCCCTGGTCAAGCAGTACCGGGACTTGGCCTACCACGCCACCAGGGCCGAAAACAACGAATTCAACGTAACCATGGCGGACGACCTCGACGACAAGGTCGGCATGGTCGAGGTCGTACCCCAGGACATCAGCCGAGCATTCCTGAACATCCTGACCAACGCCTGCCAGGCAATCGAGGAGAAGTGTGCCGAGCTCGGTGCCGACTACGACCCGGAACTCGGCATTTCGAGCCGGCGCCTGGACGACGCGGTCGAGTTCACGATTCGCGACAACGGCCCCGGCATCCCCCCGGACCTGCGCCAGCGCATGTTCGAACCCTTCGTGACCACCAAGGACACCGGCAAAGGGACGGGCCTAGGGTTGTCGCTGACTGCCGACATCGTCACGCGGCACGGCGGCCATATCGACGTCGACTCGGAGGTGGGGGTGTTCACGGAATTCCGCATCCGCCTGCCCCTGGAGCCGACTCGGGCCGAAAGCGCGTAACGCCCACCCGGCCGATGATCTTTCTCAAACTGCGACGGAAGCCGGTGCCCCGCTTTTGCACCGATGCCGCAGGTCGTATGATCGGGGCGCGTCAATCGCTCGTCGGAGGGGCCATGTTCTGCGCGAGTAGCAAGAGTTTTTCCATCCGGTCGCTGGGCTGGTGGTTTGCCGCCGGCGCCCTGTTGTTGGCGGCACCGGCGTCCGCCGCCGTCGGGCAGGAATCCCAGTTCGTCTTCAACACTTTCTCCTTCCTGATCTGGGGCGCGTTGGTGATGTGGATGTGCGCCGGGTTCACCATGCTCGAGTCCGGTTCCGTACGTACCAAGAACGCTTCGGTGATCTGCCTGAAGAATATCGGGCTCTATTCGATCGCCGGGCTGATGTACTTCTTCATCGGTTTCAACCTCATGTACACGGACGTGGGGTCGTGGTTCGGTTCGTTCGAACTGTTCTACGGGCCTTCGGCCGAGGAAATCGCCCTGCTCGACGGTGAAGCCGGAGCCCAGGAGGCCGTCGTCGGCAACGGCTACTCGAAGATGTCCGAGTGGTTCTTCCAGATGGTGTTCGTGGCCACGACCGCGTCGATCGTTTCGGGAACGTTGGCGGAACGCGTTCGGCTTTGGTCGTTCTTCGTATTCGCCGCGGTACTGGCGGGGTTCATCTATCCGGTGATCGGCGCCTGGACGTGGGGAACCGGCTGGTTGGGCGGCGAGGAAGGGCTGCTCGCCAGGTGGACGGGCGCCGCCTTCACGGATTTCGCCGGCTCGACCATCGTCCACTCGACCGGCGGATGGGCAGCCCTTGCGGGCGCACTGATCGTCGGGCCGAGGCTCGGCAAGTTCCGCGCCGACGGCACCGTCAAACCGACCGTGCCATCGAACATCCCCATCGTCACGCTGGGCGTGTTCATCCTCTGGCTTGGCTGGTTCGGATTCAACGGCGGGTCGCAGTTGGCGCTCGGCGGTGCAGCGGATGCCGTGGCCATGAGCAACATCCTCGTCAACACGAATCTCGCCGCCGCGGCAGGCGTCATGGCGGCCATCGCCGTGTCGCGCCCCTTGCTCGGCCGGGTCGACCTGCTCGCCGGTTTGAACGGCGCAATTGCCGGATTGGTGTCGATTACCGCCGCGCCGGACATACTCGACCACCGGTGGGCCGTACTGATCGGCTTCGTGGGCGGTGTGATTTGCACGGCCGGCATCCGGTTCCTGGAGCTGATGAAGGTCGACGACGTCGTGGGGGCCGTACCGGCCCACCTCTTCGCCGGCGTCTGGGGAACGCTTGCCGCGTGCATCGCCGGCGGCGCGAATTTCGTCTCCCAGCTGATCGGCATACTGGCCATCGGCGTGTTCGTGTTCGGGGTTTCGTTGCTGGTCTGGTTCATCATCGAGAAGACGCTGGGCGCGAGGGTGTCGCGCGAGGTGGAGGAAGTCGGCCAGGATGCCGGCGAATTGGGCATCGAGGCCTATCCGGAGTTCATGCTGATGCCGGACCCGGACCTGATACCGGTACTGCCGGAAGAGCCTGCGGAAGCCGAAGACGACTGAGCTTCCCCGATCGGGGTCGGCGCGGCTGGTGGTGCGCCGGCCCTGCGGTGCGCTCCCGCTGGCCACCCCCGTTGCTCTGGCGTATGTTCCCGCTGGTTGGGGCAGGCAAGGCTAAACATGGAAAACAACATCGGTTGGTGGCTGACCAAGCGGGCGTTTCTGACCCCCGACCGGGAGGCGTACGTCGACGGCGGCGGCGGCGAGCGGTTGACGTTCAGCGGGCTCAACACGCGAAGCAACCAGACCGCCAATGCGTTTTTGAATGCGGGCGTCGAAAAGGGCGAGCGGGTCGGGCTGCTGCTGATGAACAGCGCCGAATTCGTGGAGGCCTACTTCGCCCTGGCCAAGATCGGCGCCGTTGTGGTGCCGCTGAACTGGCGGCTGGTAGCCGACGAACTGGAGTTCATCCTAAAGGACAGCGGCACGACGCGACTCGTCTTCGACGACGACTTCGCCGACACGGTGGCCGATCTGCACGCCCGGGGCGACCAGACCGACGTCGGCCAGTGGCTCCAGGTCGCGAACGGCGATGTCGCCTACTTCGCGGGGGACTACCGGGCGTTTCGGGACGGGGGGGACGCAGCCGAACCGGCGATCGGCGCCCGGGACGACGACATGCTCTACATCATGTACACCTCGGGCACCACCGGGCTGCCCAAGGGCGTCGTGCACACCCACAACACCTGCGTCTGGGCATGCATCACGATTGCCGCGACAACCTACTTCCAGGACGGCGACCGGTTCCTGTCGCCGCTGCCGATGTTCCACGTCGGCGCCCTGACCCCGTTGACGATGTGCATCTACCGAGGCGTGACCAGCGTCGTCATGCGTGCCTTCGACCCGGTGTCGGCATGGCGGATCGTCGATGCGGAACAGGTGACGGTGGGCCTGGCGGTGCCGGCGATGCTGAACTTCATGCTGCAGGTTCCGAACCTCGAGAACTTCGACTTCTCGCGCTGGCGCTGGTGCATGTCGGGCGCCGCCCCCGTGCCGGAGGCGCTCATCGAGGCTTACGAGAAGATAGGCTTGGAGATCCACCAGGTCTACGGACTGACCGAATCCTGCGGCCCGGCGGCGCTCATCGATGCCGAGAACGCACTCAAGCGGATCGGTTCGACGGGCAAGGCCTTCTACCACACGGACGTGCGGATCGTGAACGCCGCGGGCGAGGACTGCCCGCCGGGCGAACCCGGCGAGGTTCTTGTGGCCGGACCGCACATCATGCGCGAGTACTGGAATCGAGGCGGAAACCCTCGTCGACGGGTGGCTGCACACCGGCGACGTGGCCCGCATGGACGCCGACGGGTTCATCTACATCGAGGACCGCATCAAGGACATGATCATCTCGGGCGGCGAGAACGTCTACCCGGCGGAGATCGAGAAGGTTCTGCAGACCCATCCGGGGATCAGCGAAGCCGGCGTGATCGGCCAACCCAGCGAACGCTGGGGCGAATCGCCCTTCGTCGTGGCGGTGAAGAGCGACGACGCGTTGACTGAGGCCGATTTGCTCGAGTTCTGCCGCGGCAAGCTGGCCGGCTACAAGCAGCCGAAAGGAGCGGCCTTCGTCGATGTCCTGCCGCGCAATCCCTCCGGCAAGATCCTAAAGCGCCTGTTGCGAGACCAGTTCCCGGGGCCGGCGCCGGTATAGTTCGCTTCCCGTGCGTGTCGAGGAGCTCGCAGATCGGCTGATCCCGTTCTGCCGCGCCAGGTACGGCAGCGACGTTCGGGTCTTCGACGTTCACACGATGCCCGGCCACGCGGGTTTCTCCTACGGGTTCAGCGTTGCCACGGCAGCGGGCGCCACCGAGTCCTGGTTCATCCGCCTGCCGCCGCCCAACGTCAACTGGCGCGGCACCGCCGACGTGCTTCGTCAGGTCGCCGCGTTGAATGCGCTGGAAGACACGGCGGTGCCCCATTGCCGCGTTCGCTGGTCCGGCGACGATCTCGAGTGGTTCGGCTGTCCGTATTTCGTGGTGCCGAAGCTCGACGGCGACGTTCTGCGCCTGGGCCCGGGGAAGTGGGCGTCGGCACTCGACGAAGAAGCTCATCTGGACATGGGGCGCCAGGTCATGACGGCTCTTGCGGGCGTCCACAAGGTCGACCCGGCCCGCGCTCCCTACCTGGGCGATCCGGTCCCGTTCAACGAAGACGTGGAGCGCTGGGACCGGTTCTACGAACGGGCCGCGGATCCCGAGTGCCTGGCCCGGGTTCCGGACTGCCGGCGCCGGCTACTCGAAACGCTGCCGTCCGACGCACCGGTGGGCATCTTCCACGGCGATTTTCAGACCTCGAACCTGTTCTTCGCGATGCCGACCACGGAACGTCTGCCCGAACTGCTTGCCGTCATCGACTGGGAACTGACCGGTGTCGGCGCAACGCTCAATGACGTCGGCTGGATCTCGACGTTCAGCGACCGCGACGCCTGGGCGAAGGGAACCGGCGAGCGCCCCGTGTTCCTCGATCCCGGAACGCTGATGGCGCTCTACGTCGACGCCTATGGCGATCCGCTGCCCGACCTGAACTGGTTCCGGGCGCTCGCGGCCTACAAGTTCGCCATCATCACCGGCTTCAATCTGAGCCTGCACCGCCGGGGCAAGCGCGTGGACCCGTCGTGGGAGGTCACCAGGAACTCGATGACTCCCCTTATTGATCGAGCGTTGGAGCTGTTGGGTTGACGGTTGCCGCGCCCGACGCGTCAGGGCAGGCGCCCCGTTCCACCTGAACCGTGGAATGGTCGATGCCGAAGCTCGTGCGAAGCACCGCCTTGACGCGCCTGACCGTGGACTGTTCGTCGGCGTCCTCGGCGACCAGGGCGTGCAGGGTCAGCACGGGTTTGTCGCCGGTCAGCGCCCAGACGTGGACGTGGTGCACGTCGACGACGCCGGCAATCTGCGTCAATGCGCTGCGCACGGCGTTGATGTCGACGCCCTGGGGCACCGCTTCCAGCAGGATCCTCGCGGCATCCCGCAGCACACGCCACGCACCCCGAACCAAAATGGCCACCACGACCAAGGCGAGGATCGGATCGGCGTAGCGCCAGTCGAACCACAGTACGGCCAGGGCGGAGACGATGGCGGCGACCGATCCCAACAGGTCGCCGAGCACGTGCAGGGCGGCAGCCTGCACGTTGAG
>JAPOYW010000322.1:0-4813 GCA_026706425.1 Gammaproteobacteria bacterium | reverse complement strand
ATTGCCTCGGGGGCGCGAAGGCGTCCGGCTGCCTCGACGAGTATCCACGCGCAAAGGCCAAACAGTGCCAGGGCATTGACGAAGGCGGCGAGTACCTGGAAACGGTGATAGCCGTAGGTCAACGTGTCGTCGGGGGAACGCCGAGACAGGCGTATGGCGAACCAGGCCAAACCCAGCGCCGAGGCGTCCAGGAACATGTGGCCGGCGTCCGCGGCAAGAGTCAGGGAGTTGCCGATCCAGGCGCCGACCACCTCGACGACCATGAAGCCCCCAATCAGCGCGAAGGCACGGGCCAGCATGCGTTGGTGGTCGTCTGCGTGAGTGGGGACGGCGCGGGGTCGGCGATTCACGGGTTGAGTATAGCCCTCGTGCGGGTGTTGTACGCTTCGCGCCTTCCCCCACGCTACGACGATGACGAAGCGACATAGCCCACTGGACCGGGCGTTCTACGCCCAGGATCCTCGACTCGTGGCGCCCGGACTACTGGGCGCGATGCTGGCACACGGCCGGACAGTGGGGAGAATCACCGAGACCGAGGCCTATCTCGCAGCCGACGATCCTGCGGCCCATGCCTATCGCGGTCGCACCAAGCGCACCGAGGTATTGTTCGGTCGCCCCGGGCATGCCTACGTCTACCGGACCCGGCAGCACCACTGTCTCAACGTCGTCGTGCAGCAAGAAGGAGTACCGGGATGTGTACTCGTCCGAGCGGTCGAGCCGATAGCCGGGGTCGACCTGATACGGTGCCGGCGCGGGGGCGTACCCGACTCGCGTCTGGCTGACGGGCCCGCGAAGCTATGCCAGGCCTTGGCCATCGACATGCAGCACTACGGCGAGGATCTTTGCGGTGAGGGGACGGTTACGATCTTCGCCGGCGAGCGGAAACCATCGGAGATAGTGACCACGCCGCGAATCGGCATCAGCCGCGCCACCGACTGGCCGCTCCGCTATTTGCTGGCCACCTGACGTTGCCGGGCGGCGACAGATGTAGTTGCCGCTCGATCCCAATTCGGACAGACTCCGATTCCGTTCGCGCTAAAGACGCTATGAGGAGGTGCCATGTTCGGCCCCAAGGAACTGGTCGTCGTCCTGGTTGTCCTGTTGATCGTGCTGGTCGTGTTCGGGCCCAAACGCATCAAGAGCCTAGGCTCCGAACTCGGCAACGCCATCAAGGGGTTCCGCAAGGCCGTGCGCGAGAACGAGGGCGGCGCCGAGGCCAAGACTCTGGAACACGAAGGCCAGGAGGCATCGGCGAGTCCGGGTGCGACGCGCACCGAATAAACCGCACGATGTTCGACTTCTCCGTTCCGGAGTTCTTTCTTGCAGCGGTGGTGGCGCTCGTCATCCTGGGTCCGTCGCGGCTGCCCGGTGCCCTGCGCACGCTCGGACTGTGGATCGGCCGGCTGCGGCGCAACTACTACAACGTCAAGACCGAGATCGAACGCGAGATCGGCATGGACGAGGTCCGCAGGCAACTTCACAACGAACAGGTCATGGCCGACGTGAAACGCGTCGAGCGCGAGGTCCAGGCCATGGGCGAGGAAATCAACCGCATTGAAGAACCGATGGCAGAAGCTCCTGACCGGCCGGTGGCGCCGCGCGACGAAAACGGAGACGCCGACGACGCAAAGGCCAGCTAGGGGTCTGTCGCGCTTGTGGCGGCGGAAGCCGTCGCAAGGCGGGGGGAAGGCGCTGGTGGATGGAGCCGCCGCCGCGGCCGGGTCCGACACCGAGACGGATCGCGAACGTGCCCACGACGAACGGGTGGACGCGGACGAGCAGCCGTTCCTGTCTCACCTCCTGGAACTGCGCACCCGCATCCTGCGCAGCCTCCTGGTCGTGTTCGTGTCGTTTTTCCCGGTGTACTACTTCAGCGACGAGGTCTTCGACTTCGTCACGGGCCCGATGCGCGACGCCCTTCCCGGCGACATGATCGCGACGCAGGTGGCGTCGCCCTTCCTGACGCCGCTGAAGCTCTGTCTCTACGTGACGGTGTTCATCACCATCCCCTACGTTCTGCACCAGGTCTGGGGCTTCGTCAGGCCCGGCCTGTACCTGCGCGAGAAGCTCTTTGCCGTCCCGCTCCTGGTGTCGAGCACGGCGCTCTTCTACCTCGGGATGGCCTTCGCCTACTACGCCGTATTCCCCTTGGCGTTCGCCTTCTTCGCCGGCCAGGGCCTGACCGGCGTCACCCCGACCACCGACATCAACCAGTACCTCGACTTCGTGCTGAAACTGTTCTTCGCGTTCGGCGTCGCGTTCGAGATACCCGTCGCCACGGTGCTGCTGGCCAAGACCGGCTTGGCGTCTTCGCGCAGCATGGCGCGCAAGCGTCCCTACGTGATCGTCGGTTGTTTCGTGGTCGGCATGCTGCTGACGCCGCCTGACATCATCAGCCAGATCATGCTGGCGTTGCCGGCGTGGGTGCTGTTCGAATTCGGGATCGTTCTCGCCCGGATGGTGGAGAAGCCACGCACCGAAAACGAAGAAGAGGAAGGAGAGGAGGAGGCACAGCCCACATGATCGTCGATCCCGTATTGCGCCTGCGCCAGATCTGCCTGCTCGCCCGGGACCTGGAATGGACCTCGAACCTGCTGTGCACGGCGTTCGATGCACCCGTGGTGTTTCGCGACCCGCGAATGGCAGCCGGCGGGAACCTCAACAACACGCATATCCGCCTGGGCGACTCGTTTCTCGAGACCGTCTGCCCGACGGACCTCGCCTGGGAACGTTCCACGACGCAAACCCGGCTCCTGGAACGAAACGGGGACTGCGGGTACATGGCGATCGTGCAGGTTCCCGACGTTGCCGTGGCCTCCCGCTCGATGTCGGCTCAAGGCGAGGGGATCGGGATCGTTTCCGGTAGTTGGAACGTTTGTCCCGGCTCGCCGGGTTCGGGTCTGGCCGGGGTCGAGTCGGGGCGCTACGTGCTCGGCGAATCCCTGCCCAAGGAACCCGGCACGGTGTCAGGCGTGAACGTGCAGTTCCACCCGAGGGACTTCGGCACGCTCGCCGAGATCCAGGAAAACTGGCCGGGCCACGGCGATTTCCCGAGAAACAAGGGAGCGTATTTCCCGGCCGGAAACACTTGGCAAGACGGGGTAGACGCCCGGCCCCACGGCGGTGTGACGACCGGATTTGCGGCAGTCGAGATCGCGCCCCGGGACGTTGATCCCGAGGAGATGTGCCAGCGCTGGATGCGGGGCCTCGGGGCGGGGTGTTCGACCGACCCGAACGAGCCCGCGACCCTGAGGCTGGCAGCTGGGCAAACCATGCGGTTCGTCGAGCCGGAAGCCGGCGGCCGTACCGGCGTGGTCGGTGTGGATCTGTGGGCGGTCCCCGGTATCGACAGGAAGTTCGACGAGCTGTTCATCTGCGGCGTGAAGTGGACGCTCGTGGAGCCGTCGCTATAGAGGCGTCGGCTCAGGGAACGTCAAGCAGAATCGTTACCGGCCCGTCGTTCGCCAGATGCACCAGCGCCGGTCGTTTTGGCCGATAACCAAGCAACAAACCCGGTTGCGCGAAATGTAGACTGATTGAGTCTGTGTGTCCGCGTGTTCTCCAACAGAATAGGTCGAATAACTCGCGTTATTCGACGTTAGCACCACCGTTTCGCGAATTGCAAGCGCTTTCTGCAACTTTCTTCTCGCCACTCTCGTCCGCTTGCCCGGCGCCGCCCCGCAGCCGCGCCACCGCGCCCCGGGACGCCTCCTGGTTGCGCACGTAGTAGGCCGGCATCGACGAGGACTTCCAGCGCCCCTCCCGCTGCATCTCGGTCGCCGACGCGCTCCGCCAGCGACAGCGCCGCGCCGACGCGCAGCGAGTGCCCCGACACGCGCCGCGCGATCCCGGCCTGCTTCGCCCGGCGCTTGATGACGGCGCAGATCGCCGACGCGCCCAGCCGGCCCTCCCCGATGCGGCTCCCGGGCACGGGACGGAACAGCGGCCCGGACTCGATCCCGGCGGTGTCCATCCACTTCCGCAGCCGCGCCGCCGCCGGGGGGACGACGTGGCCCACCGCGCCGTCACCGTGCTGGTCCGTCTTACTGCGGCGGATCTCGATGTGGGCGGAGCCGTCGGCCCGGAACGACACGTCCCCGGCGTCCAGCGCCGACGCCTCGCAGATGCGCAGCAGCGTGCTGGAGATCACGCCGATCAGCGCCGCGTCCCGGATCCCGCGCGGATCGTCGTCGGCCTCGGCGTGTCTGCACATTTTGTCGGCGTCCTCCCAGCGCAGCGGGCCGGCCTGGCCGCGTCCCCGCCCGGTGCCCTCGCGGCGGAACCGCTCCAGCCGCCGCGCCGCCAGGGGTCCCGCGGGAGGCTCGGCGATTTCGTATCCGTCCCGGGCCGACTCTAGGGCCGCGCGTTTGACGGCGGACACGGCCGTGACGCCGCTTTGGGGCGCAAGGCCCTTGTCGTACATCCTGCCGAGGTACTCCGCGAGCACGCGGTCGGTGGGAGGCCGTCCGTCGAGCCACGACTCGTAGCGCCGGAGCGCGCCGGCGTACGCCTTGCGGGTGTTCCCGGACGGCAGCTCGTCGAACAGGCGGACCGCCAGGTCGAAGTCCAGGTGTGGCAGGACCTTGTCGGCCTCCGGCGGCCGGTCGGCTTCGGGCGTTCGGATCGCTTCGGGAAGGACGAAGACCACGACGATCGGCTGTTCGGCGGGCGTGGCGGGCGTCACGGGGGAGCGCATGCGACTCAGGAGTCGGGACATCGGTTTCATTGGGGTCTCTCCACTTCGTTGCTTCGGATAACGCGAGTTAACCAAAGATCTCTGACCGTTGACCTGGGGGCAACCGATGAAACAGAA
>JAPOYW010000637.1 GCA_026706425.1 Gammaproteobacteria bacterium | reverse complement strand
TCACCGAGGCCCCGGCGTAGCCGTAGATGTTCTGATCGTCGTCGCCCACGGCGAACAGCGTCAGCTTTCGCTCGCCGCCGGTCAGCGTCCTGCCGGCCAGGGCGGAGATCAGTTGATACTGTTCCTCGTCGACGTCCTGGTACTCGTCGACGAGAATCCAGCGGAAGCCGGCAAGCAGTCGCTCGCGCTGCTCGTCCGCCTCGTCGGGCGGCAATCCCTCGCCGCGCAGCAAGGCGGTCGCCTCTCTCAAGAGCTCGCCGAAGTCGTCGTCGGCGAGGGCCGGTCGATTGGCAAGGTGGGTGCCGGTTAGGCGAAGCGCCATGCCGTGGCAGGTCAGGACGGTGACGCCGCGGGAATCCGAGCCGACGAGTTCGTCCAAGCGGCGGCGGATCTCGACCGCCGCGTGGCGATTGTAGGCGAGTGCCAAGATGCTGCGGGGATCCTCCCGGCGTACGCGCAGCAGGTAGGCGATTCGGTGCACCAGCACGCGGGTCTTGCCGGAACCCGGGCCGGCCAGCACGAGGACGTTGGTCTGCTCGCGGTCGTCCGCGACGATGCGCCGCTGCGTCGGGTTGTTGAGGCTCTCGACGATGGCACGCCAGGATTCCGGCGTGGTCTGGCGCGCTAGGTCCGTGCGGTCCGGGAGCCAGCGGCGCAGGAACGTGTCCCGGTCCAGGGCGAAGTAGTCCATCGCCAGTTGCAGGGCGGCGGCAATGGCGTCGAGCCCGCGGGCGACGAACTCCTCCATGACGTGGATCTGCAGCACCTGTTCCTGGTAGTGCAGTTCCAGCGGGGCGAAGTCCGTGCGGCCGAATCGCCGCCGGGTCTTCTCCACGCGGATGGTCATCGCCGGGCGGAACACCGCGAGGCCCTTGTTGAGGCGAATGACCTCCTGTTCGTGCAGCCAGAGCAGGGCCCGGTCCAGGAGCTTGCGTGGATCCCGGACCCAGCTCTTCAGTTCCAGGTCCGATTCGATGGACTTGAGGAGCTTGCCAAGGGTGGTTTCGACCAATAGATCGGCACCCTGGACGCCGCCTTTGAGCTGCTCCCGAAGGTGCTGCAAGAGGACCTCGGCGGCGGAGCGGCGCCGGCGGGCCGTTTCCAGGAGTGCCGGCCAGTCACGATTGAGCTTCACGCTGACCTGATCGCGGTCCAGCTGGCGAAGATCGATGCTGCCCGGGCCGTCTTCGCCGCGTCCGTCCATGCTCAGGCTACGCAGCAGACGCAACACCAAGAGCGGCAGCGCCCCCTCGTGGCCATCGTCCTTGAGCGCCTGCGTGACGGGCCGCAACTGCAGCACCGAAGGCGTTTCCTGGGATACGAGATCCGGTGCCAGTTCCCGCATGCGATCCACGAGGGCGCCTTCGAGCCCGACCGCGCTCTCCAGGCGACGCTGCGACGAGCGTTCGATGCCCTCGTGGATGTAGGCGGTGAGGGTCGTGTCGTTGTTGGCGATGCCGAGCTGCTCAAGGTCGTAGAGCGCGTTGCGGACGCCGTCGCGGCTCAAGCCCGACAAGGCCATCAGTTCGTCGGTGGATACGCCCTCGTCGATGGGCGCGTTGATCAGTCTTTCGACGATCCTGACGAGCGGCGGTCGATGGCGTTCGTCGATCTTGGCAAGGCGTTCCTTGGCTTCGTCGAGGGTGCTGACCAGGAGCGAGGAAGCGAATATCTCGGCGCGGTTCTCATCGCGCTGAACCAGGCGTGCGTCTTCGAGCCACGCGATGGCCGTCTTGATGCGCGTGTCGTCGGTGTGGGTGTCCCTTCGGAACGCGTGCTCGTCGTCCTCGAGCAGGATCTCGCCCGGGGTCGCGACGACTTCGCTGTTGCGGACACGACCGCTGCGGTCGTTCTTCGTCTTGAGGTTCCTGAGCGCCCGGCAGATTCCGTCGATCTCGGGCCGGGTGAGTCGTGATCGTGCGGCGAGCCCGAACTGGCGTTCCACGTCGTCTGCGGTGTAGAGAAGCACGCAACTGGCCGCCTCGGCGTCCCGACCGGCGCGGCCCGCTTCCTGGAGGTAGTTCTCCAACGAGCCCGGAATGTCGGCGTGCACGACGAGCCGCACGTCCGGCTTGTCGACGCCCATGCCGAAGGCGTTGGTCGCCACGATAACGCGCAGCCGGCCCTCGATGAAGTCGTCCTGAACCTGCTTCTTGCGTTCCGGCTGGAGACCCGCGTGGAAATATGCCGCCGACCAGTCCTTGGCCGCGAGGTATTCGGCGACCTCCTCGCACCGTCTCCTCGCCGAGCAGTAGACGATTGCCCCACCGTCGGAGTCCGCCGGCAGGTGGTGATGGAGCAGGTCGTCGATGTGCGCGAGCTTCTCCGCCGGACTCGTCGGCACCACCTCGAAGGTCAGGTTGTCCCGCTGCGCCCCGCCGTTGAAGACTTCAAGCTCGATGCCGACTTCTTCGCGGAAGTGGCGCAGGATGTCCTTGACGACGGCGGGTTTCGCCGTGGCGGTGAGGCAGACGACGGGTGCCGGTGGTTCGCCGGCGGAACGCTCCCGGATGAACCGGCCCACGTAGCGGTAGTCCGGCCGGAAGTCGTGGCCCCAACTGGACAGGCAGTGGGCTTCGTCGAGGACCCAGGAGCCGATCTCGCGCTGCTTGATGGATTCCACCACGCCCCGGTTGCGAAGTTGTTCGGGCGAAGTCAGGACAATCCCAGCGTCGCCGAGCCGAATGCGGTCGAGGGCGTCGGCGCGTTCCGGCATGGACAACATGCCGTTGACGGTGACGACGGAGCCGATGCCCTTGTTCTGCAGTCCGGCCACCTGGTCCGCCATGAGGGCGACCAGGGGCGATATGACAACGGTCAGCGCCCCCGTTTTGTCGTAGCGCGACAGGGCCGGCACCTGGTAGCACAGCGACTTGCCGCTGCCGGTGGGCAAGAGCCCGAGGACATGCCCGCCCGCCATCGCTTCCTCGACGATGGCACGCTGCATCGATCCGCCCTTGGGCATGGCCGGTTCGGCGCGGAAGTGGTCGAAGCCGAACCAGCGACGGAGTTCCGAGCCGGCGTCGTGCATTTCACGGCACCATCCGCAGTCGCTCGCCGTACAGGCCCGGTCGCGCAGTTCGACAAGCAGCTTGCCCGCTTCGGGAAACTGGTGTCGCACCCAGGGCGGCATCACCGAGTTTCCGCCGGCCACGGACAACCAGGCCAGCACGTAGGCGAGCGGCCAGCCCTTTTCGCCAGCACCCGAGACGATGGCACCACCTCGGGTCGCGCAAGCCTTCCCCGCGAGTAGACGACCGATGGCGTCCCTCGCATCCCCGTCTGAGGGGCGAGGCGAGAGGCGCAACGTTTTGAACAAGGCATTGAACGCCGCAAAATCGCCACCCTGCGACGTCAACCAATGCCAGGCGAGCAGGCGATCGGCATCAACCTTGCCGAGTGCGGTGCGTTCGTCTTCGAAGAGCGTCAGCGCGAGCCGGGCATCGTGTTCCGGGTCGTTGCGCCGTTCGCGGACCAGGTCGCCATCGAGGTAGTGCTTGACCAGGCGGTGGTACGGGTTCTTGGGGAAGGCGAGCGGACTCAGCATGAGTGTGTCCAAGGCCGGGCGGCCGAGCAGCCGAAGATCCGGTGCCGCGGCGCACAGGTGGGGCAGGTCGAAGTGGATCAAGTTGTGGCCGAGGATGACCTCGGCCGGTTCGGCGAAGTCGTCGAGTTCGTGCAGGGCATCGCCCAGCTTGGCGCCCCGGAGCTTCGAGCGAACGAAGGAGCGACCGTCCGAGTCGACGGCGGCCAAGGCGTTGATCCGCTCGGTTCGCTTGCCGACCTCCAGGTCGAGGGCCACGTAGCGCATCAGGATTTGCGCGACAGCTCGCTACCGGGGCCGCACATTCATTGTCGTCTGTACGAACATCAGGCCGATTATCCCCGATTTTGGGTGCACAGCGACAGTCGGCGAATGGCGCACCACTCGCACAAATCTGTTCGGAAGATACTGTTTTTATTGAAAAAAGTCACGACAATTGCTTCACATGTGGCTCCGTGCGGAGTATTCTGGTCGTGTTGTCCGGCCCTATAGCGAAGGCATCCGCGTCGGGGACTATGTCCATGGCCACCCAAGCCGAGAGAATCACCGCGCTCGAGGTGCGTCGACAAGACGCTCACCGCAATCAGTGGAACCCTCGATGCGGTCCGCGCCGAAGTCGCCGACAGATTCGACCGCATTGACGAGAAGTTCGACCGCATCGACGAACGGTTCGAGCGCATCGACGGAAAGTTCGAGCGCATCGATGAGAGGTTCGAGCGCATCGATGAGAGGTTCGAGCGCATCCAGAATGCCATTGCCGCCGACAGGGTGGAGCGGAGCGAGACGAAGCTCCGAGTGGCGCTCCGGGTGATCGGCTGGCTTACCGGCGTCGTCACCACCGTTCTGGGCGCCGTGGTCGGCGGCCTGTTCGTCTTCGCCCGCTTTCTGCTTCCGAAACTGGGGCAATTCGCCTCCTTGGCCCAAGACGCGGCGCCGCTCCTCGGTTGAAGGAACGCGACGACACCGCAGGTGTGAGTTCGCGTGGTACGTTGTGGCATTCTCAACGTTTGGATCGAAGTCCTCCGGGAGGCACGTACCGAATGCGAATCGTCCCCACCGACACCGGCTGCGGCGCGGAGATCGTCGGCATCGACTTAAACGCCATGTCCGATTCCGAGGTGAAAGCCGTCGCCGACGCGCAGGCCGCCTACGGGGTGGTGTTCCTGCGCGACCAGAAGCTCTCGCCCGATGAGCAGCTAGCGGCGGCAAGGCGGTTCGGTCCCATCAACGTCAACCGCTTCTTCACGCCTGTGCCGGAACAGCCCCAGGTGGCGATGGTGCTTAAGGAACCCCGGCACGAGGTCAACGTTGGGGGCGTCTGGCACACGGATCATTCCTACGACGACGCGCCGGCTTTGGGATCGATGTTGTACGCCCTCGAAGTGCCCAGAAAGGGCGGCGACACGATGTTCGCGAGCATGTACAAGGTCTTCGATGCGCTGTCGCCCGGGTTGCAGCGGACGCTGGAAGGACTGAACGCCGTGCATTCGTCACGACACGTCTTCGGTGCAGAGGGCGCCTACGCCAAGAGCGGCGACGCACGATTCGCCAACCAGGACAAGGCGACCCAGGACGCAGTTCACCCCATGGTGATTCGGCATCCGCGCTCAGGCCGCGCCGCGCTCTACGTCAATCCGGCGTTTACGGTCCGTATCGACGGATGGACCGTCGAAGAATCCCAACCGCTGCTCGCCTACCTCTACGAGGTGGCGCAGTCGGAGGAGCATACCTGCCGGTTCCAGTGGGAAGTCGGCAGCGTGGCGTTCTGGGACAACCGCGCCACGTGGCACCACGCGCTGAACGACTATCCGGGTGAACGGCGTTTGATGCACCGGGTCACAGTCGATGGCGAGCCGCTCGACGGTTATCGGTCGACCTGAGGGATCGATGGAATCCAAGGGGGGGGAGCACAAGGGGCGCGCCAACGCGATTGGGGACGTCGACGTCATCAGCGTCGGGGCCGGGCTGTCCGGCATCGGTGCCGCTTGCCACCTCAAGAGGGAATGTCCCGACCGGTCCTTCGTCATCCTCGAGGCGCGCGATTCGATCGGCGGGACCTGGGATCTGTTCCGCTATCCCGGCGTGCGTTCGGACAGCGACATGCATACGCTGGGCTACGACTTCAAACCGTGGACCGATGCCAAGGCCATCGCCGATGGTCCCGCAATCCTCGACTACGTGCGGGAGACCGCCCGGGAGAACGGCTTGATGGACCGGATCCGGTTCGGACACCGCGTCCGCTCGGCACGCTGGGACAGCGACGAGGCCCATTGGACCGTTGTTGTCGACCGCACCGGGGACGGGCCGACGGAGATCTCCGGCTGCTTCCTCTTCATGTGCAGCGGCTACTACCAGTACGAAGAGGGCCACACGCCCGACTTCGAGGGGCAGCAAGACTTCGGCGGCCGGATCCTGCATCCGCAGTTCTGGCCGGAGACGCTCGACTACACCGGCAAGCGGGTCGTCATCATCGGCAGCGGGGCCACCGCCATGACCCTGGCTCCGGCGATGGCCAATTCCGGGGCCTCGGTCACCATGGTGCAACGGTCACCGACGTACGTGATCTCCCGGCCCGATGTGGATGCCTTGGCCAATACGCTGCGCCGGTGGCTGCCGGCGAAACTCGCCTACGCCATCACGCGGTGGAAGAACATCGCCCTGCAGGGGATGTTCTACCGGCAGACGCGGGTGCGACCGGACAAGGTGAAGAGCCAGCTTCTCGGCCTGGTGCGGCGCCACCTCGGCCCGGACTACGATGTGAAGACCCACTTCACGCCGCGCTACAACCCCTGGGACCAGCGTCTGTGCCTGATTCCCAACGCCGACCTGTTCCGGCGCCGTCAAGTCGGGCTCGCTCGAAGTCGTTACGGACCAGGTCGAGCGCTTCACCGATAGCGGTCTCGAACTCGCCTCCGGCCGGGAGTTGCCGGCCGACATCATCGTCACTGCCACGGGGCTCAAGCTCGCCGTCATGGGCGGCGTCACGTTCACCGTCGACGGCAAGCGGGTGAATTTCCCGGACACGACGATCTACAAGGGCATGATGTTCTCGGACGTGCCGAACCTCGTCCAGACCTTCGGCTACATCAACGCCTCGTGGACGCTCCGGGCCGACCTCACCGCCCGCTACGTCTGCCGTCTATTGAACCGCATGGCCGCGACGGGAATGCGACAGTGCACACCGCGGCTGCGGCAGGAAGACCGGAACATGCCGCGGCGGCCCTGGATCGACGACTTCTCGTCCGGATACATGCAGCGGTCGATGCATCTGTTCCCCAAACAGGGCGACCGGCATCCCTGGCGGCATGCGCAGGACTACGCCTCCGACAAGAAGCTCACGCGACGGCCGATCGAGGACGGCGTGCTGATGCTCGACAACCCCGGGGTTATCCAAAGCCTTGAAAAACGGGTAGCTTGACGAGACCGTCCGAAGACCGCCGCTCTGCATGTCCGCGAAGAGGCCGCCACCCGCCGCCGCCCTAGTCATCGCTGCCGCCGGACTCGCGGTAGTCGTCGTCCATTTCGCCGGACGCGTCGATCCGGCCGCGGACGCGACGACTGACGGAGTTCACGTGGCTGGCGCCCCTTCCGAAAAGCCGGTCCGTGAAGTCCGCTCCGTGGACTCGCGGGAAGCGGCGAGTTCAACAGCCGCCCTGTCGGACCATGGCATGATCGACGACCCAGACTGCCGTTTCCGGGCGGGCGAGGGACCGGCGAGCGGCACGGTTCTGTTCGTCCTGCAAGGAGCGGATGCGGGACGATTCCAGGTCCGTGACCGGGACCGGACGCTCTTCGGCGACGACCTGCCATTCGTTCCGCGAATCTACGCCATCGGCAAACGTTCCCACGGCGGCGTCTTGGTCGTGCTGGGCGACATGCGGGTCCACGACAGAGAGTCGCAGGCACCCCAACTGCACGGACACGCCCGTGTCTACTTGGATGGCGAGATCATCTACGAGCACGAGCGACTGTGGAACTTCGGCGTCGCGTCGGACGGCTCGTCGTTCTACGTGGTCGAACCGCTCGCCGGCGAGACATCCCGCTTGGTACTGCACAATCTCGATGCGCGGGAGGAGCACCACTTCGATCTCGGTCGCCAAATGACGTATTTCGACAACCACGGCAGGCCCTACGGAGTTCACTACTCTTCGAGCATGACGGAAGTGGTCCTGGCACCCGATCAGGAGATCGGCGACTCCCCGCGAGGCACCTACTGGTTCTACGCGGCCGACGGCAGCGGACCGCGCGTCGTCCGAATTCTGTCCGTCGACTTGCCGCCGCGCAGCGACGACGCCCTGGGCAACGTCGACCCGCGACAGGTTCACGACGAACCTATCCTCCACGGCGGCGAATTGCGAGCCCATCAAGACCGTGTGCACTTCGTGTCAAGCGAGGTGGCGTACCACCTCGTCGATCACAGCCGGGATAGTGGGATGTTCGAGGTTCGAAAGAGCATGTACCTCGGCTATGGCGAGGATGGTGGGCCGCAACGCAGCGACATCTGGTCGTGGCAGATGCGGGGCAGCTACCCGCACGGCCTGGTCGTCTCCGACAACGGATCGTGGGTGGCGGTCGAGGACCGCCACCGCATCTGGGCGCTGGATGCTGATACGGGCGAGCTGGTCTTCGCGTTTCCCACCACGCGCGACCTCAGCACCACACTCCCCCACGATTCGAACAACGATCCGGTCGTCAGGCGAAGCCACCTCTACGACGCCTACAGCATGGCGACATTGGAGAGACTCCGGAACGTCCTGGGACCGGACGCGATGGTAGGGCACGTAGGTGGGCGCAGTGGATACCTACGCCTACGTGGAGACCGGCTGATGATGAGTCGACATCTCGGGCAGGGGCCGCAGACCCGGTATTTCCACGACGTGTTCGACCTTACGAGCGCAGGGGTCGACGGGCCACCCCTGTTCCGGATTCCAGCGGACCGCGACTGCCAGACCGCGGCCCTAGCGGCGACTCTCGATCGTTAGCGGCCCACGAAGCGAGGCTCCCGCTTCTCGACGAACGCCCGGAACGCCTCCCGGGAATCCTCGCTGCCGCCCGTTCGGGAGTGGCGTTCCGTCTCCAGTTCGATGTAGTCCTTGAGCGGCATGTTCTCGGCGTTGATGAAGTTCTTCTTCATCTCGCCGATGGCGAGCGGCGCCGACTTCGACAATCGCTCGGCGATGGCCTGGACCTCGTCGCGGAAGGTGTCGTCGGGGAAGGTCTTCAGCACGAGGCCGATGCGCTCCGCCTCCGTGGCGTCGAACTTCTGGGACATGAAGAAGAGCTCCCGCGCCTTGGTCGAACCGACGATGCGCGGCAGCAGCCACGGCCCCGCCATGTCGCCGGAGATCGCCACGCCCAGGAACGCCGAGTTGAACATCGCACGCTCGGTGGCGTAGCGGAGGTCGCAGGCGCAGGCCCAGCCGAATCCCGCGCCGGCGCAGGCGCCGTTGACCGCGGCGATGGTGACCTTCGGCATCTCGTGGAGAAGCGTGGTGATGTGGAAGTACTCGCGCCGGTTGGGTTCCTGGTTCTCGCCGCTGGTGGACGCCTTGAGATCGACGCCCGGGCAGAATGCACGCCCCGCGCCGGTGAAGAGCACGACGCGCACATCGGGGTCCGCCGCGACATCGTTCAGGCACTCGTAGAGTTCCCGCATCAGGGTGGGGGTGATGCCGTTCATGCTCTCGGGCCGGTTCAGGGTGACGGTGGCGAGCGTGCCGTCGACATCGTAGGTGATCGTGTCGTAGGTCTGGTCGGACATGGTTCCTCTTTGCAGGTTGCGCTGCGGACAAGCCTATCAGCCCGGCAGGTTGGTGACACGCCGGTCTCTTCACCGGTGACCTGCCTCGCGCCGAACGACTATGATTCGGTCACCAGCCGCTCAAAGGAGTCCCCGTGGCAGAACCAACGGTGCCGCTATCGGAACGAGTCGAGTACGCCTCGCCAAGCTGGCTCGCCGAGGTCGAGCGATTTCTCAATGCTCGAGCCCACCTGTTCTCTGACCAACCGCTCAGCTTGTCGAGCGCCTCGACAACCCGCCCCCACACCTGTGGGACGATGCCAACGGGCCGTTTGGCTACACGATGCGGATCGCGAGGG
This sequence comes from Gammaproteobacteria bacterium, assembly GCA_026706425.1. Lineage (GTDB taxonomy): Bacteria > Pseudomonadota > Gammaproteobacteria > Pseudomonadales > Azotimanducaceae > VXYL01. The sequence continues at coordinate 526 of JAPOYW010000637.1, read as the reverse complement.
GAAGCGTGGTCGTGGAAGCACAACCCGACGCAACGGCGGATGGCTTTGAGCGAGGCGACTACAACGCGATCCTGCCTCTCCTAGGAACAGTCTTCGACGACGACATCGAAGCATCCGACCGCATGGACCGTGAGCTCCGGATCCTTCTCGCCAAAGGATACGCGCCACCGGAGGGCAAGCCACTCGACGATCCCGCCCTGGGTCAGGCCTTCTTCGATATGCACAACCACATGGCGCGGCGTACCGTGAACAATCCGGACGTCTTGCACCGCGCCAAGCACCTCGGTCTCGAGCAGAACCTGGCGGACCTCGACGACACCGGCTACACCGTACTGGAGGACGCCTTCAGCGCTGAGTTCGCGGACGAACTGCGCGCCGAAGCGCACCGCAACCACGACGCCGCACCGCCGAATACGGGGTTCCGCGCCACGATGCTGCTGCGCCGGGGGCGTCTCTGGGAGCAAGCGGTGATTCATCCCTGGGTGCTCACGCTCGCCGAATACCTCCTAGGACGCTGCTGCCTGAT
>JAPOYW010000372.1 GCA_026706425.1 Gammaproteobacteria bacterium | reverse complement strand
CGTCGACAACGAGATGCTGATGTACTCCAAGCGTGCCGTGAACCGACAATACGAGACCATGGGCATCCGGGACGGGTTGCACTCCGGCACTGAAATCCAAGCCCTCTCTTCGGCCCGCGATGCCGCTTCCGAATGGGGCCGGCGGGTTCGCGAAGACGGTCTCAAGGCCGCCCTGGAGTGGCGCGACGGACCGTTCCGGGATTTCCGAGGCGCTTACGACAGCGCGCCCAAGGATCGCGCGGTCGCCGGTATGGACAAAAGCGCCAAGGGCGGGGGTGGCTCGGGGTACGGAGATTGACATGTCCCGGCTCGCGGGCAGGACCGCCCTGATCACCGGGGCCGCCAGCGGAATAGGCGCCGCCACCGCCTTGGCGTTCGCCCGGGAAGGCGCGAGCGTAATGTGCGCCGACATTGACACGGACGGTGCCGAGGCCACCGCGAACGCCGTTGCGGCAGCAGGCTCCAAGGCATCGTCTTTGGCCCTCGACGTGAGCGATGAAGGCGCGGTCCAGAAGTCCCTGCAGGCCACCGTCGATCGGCTCGGCGCGCTGGATGTGATCTTCAACAACGCCGGGATCGGCGGCGGCGGCGACTGGGACCGTACCATCGCGGTCAATCTGAGCGGCGTCTACTACGGTCTGTGCCATGGCGCACCGTTTCTCGCCAAACGAGGAGGCGGCGTCATCGTATCCACGGCATCCATCGCGGGGCTCGTGGCGCTGACCGGTCTTCGCGCTCCAGCCGACGAGCCGCAGAATCCCGCCGTAGGCGCATACGTCGCAGCCAAGCACGGCGTCGCCGGACTTACACGCCAGTACGCGATCGCCTACGGCGAGCGAAACGTCCGGGTCAATGCCGTCGCCCCCGGCTACATCGAGACCGCCATGACCGCAGGCTTGCGAGAGAACCCCGCCGCCGAACGCTACCTGGAGTCGCTGCATCCCCTAGGGCGCCTAGGCAAGGCGGACGAAGTCGCGGCCACGGTGGTGTTCCTGGCCAGCGGTGAAGCGAGTTTCGTCACCGGCGTCGTCTTGCCGGTCGACGGCGGCTACACCGCACGTTGAACGATCAACATGGTCGGTGACGCACGAGACGGATCGTCAAAGTCGCACACATCGAGGGGTCGTTGTGCCATACACTACGCGGCGCACCGCCCTCGGACTCGGAGCATCCCAAGCAAATGCGTTCGGCTTCGCGAACATGGAGAATCCGAGTGGCCGGCGAGACTTGGACCATCACACACCAAAGCCGCAACGCCATGACCAAACCCACGATCCGATACACAAGCATCCTGGTAGCTTTCGTTGCCGCCGTAGCCGCGCTCGGCAAACCGGTTCAACTGGACAGCGGCCTGGTCCAAGGCGAGCCCGTGCAAGGCACCGCCGTACAGGTCTTCCGCGGTATCCCCTACGCGGCACCCCCGGTCGGCGACCTGCGCTGGCGCGAACCGACCGCCGTCGAACCTTGGGAGGGCGTTCGGTCCGCAACCGAGTTCGGCAACATCTGCCACCAGGGTCCGGCACTCGCCGCGATTATCGGCGAGGACCTGCCAACGCGAAGCGAAGACTGCCTGTATCTGAACGTCTGGAGCGGCGCCGTCGGCAGCGAAACGAAGCAGCCCGTGATGGTCTGGATTCATGGCGGCGGACTGACCCTCGGATGGGGACACCAACGCGGCTACGACGGTACGCACCTCGCCGAACAAGGCGTCGTGTTGGTTTCCATCAACTACCGACTTGGCGCGCTCGGGTTCCTGGCCCATCCGCTACTCAACGACGAAGCCGGCGTGTCGGGAAACTACGGACTCAAGGACCAGATCGCCGCGCTCGAATGGGTGCAACTCAACATCGGGGCTTTCGGCGGTGATCCGAACAACGTGACCATCTTCGGCGAATCAGCAGGGGGTACCAGCGTTCACGCGCTGATCGCATCCTCCCGATCCCGGGGGCTTGTCCATCGCGGGATTGCCCAGAGTCCATGGGTTACCGCCAGCAACTACGCCCATCTCCACAAGGACCTGCCCATGGTTGGAAGTGCCACGGGGAACGGCCGGCAATGGATCGACACGCACTTCGATGGGATCGACTCGTTGGCGAAGTTGCGCGCGCTGGGTGCCGAAGACGTTTTCGCGGCCCAGGAAGCTGGCTACGCCGTCGCCGTGACGGTGGATGGCCACTTCATGCCGAGGCATGCAGTCGACGTCTACAAACGCGGTGAGCAACTGGACGTCCCCGTGATCGCGGGCACCAACACCGACGAGGGTACGATCTTCCAGGGCATGCTCCCCTTCAATACGCCCGAAGACTTTTCCGCCGCCATGCAGGAACAATTCGGTGACCAGGCCGCCATGGTCCTCGATCTGTACCCCGCCGAGGACGCGCGTTCCTTGTTCTCGGCCAAGGCGCAGTTGATCACCGACACCTGGTTCGTGCAAAACACCCGCAATATGCTCGCCGGCACGGCCAAGGTTCAGGTTCTTTCGAACGGATGGCAATACCACTTCAGCCGGCGCGCGCCGCAATCGCCCATGCTCGGTGCGTTCCACGGCATGGAGATCCGCTATGTATTCGGCAACCTCGGCCCCGATGCGTCCGCTGAAGACCAGGCCTTGTCGGCTGCCATGACGCGCTACTGGGTGCAGTTCGCCAAGACGGGCGATCCCAACGTCGAGGGTCTCCCCGCCTGGCCCGCATACGACCCGGACTCCGATCAGCATCTGGAGTTGGGCGATGAGATCAAGGCCGGCGTGGGCTACCGGAAGGAAGCCGTGGACGTGCTCAACCTTCTCTGGGGGGCGACGATGACTTTGACCGAACCGGAAGATCCCGCGCCGAAGGGACCAGACGTCCCCGAATAGCCAACCCCCGCTACGGCGCCCCGGGGTGCGATCGCGCCGCCGAGGCTCGCGGGGACGGGTTGCCCCGTCCCGTCGGGACGAGCGCCAGACTCCTAGGTCGACCCCAGCGTCTCGATGATCCGGGTGGTGTCCAACAGATAGTCCCGGTCCGGGATGGCGACGGGGAATGTGATCGTCGAGTCGGCCCCGGCGTCCCCATAGGCCTGCAAACGCCCTTGGATCTCCGTCGCGGATCCGATCAGTGTGCGTTCCCGGATCAGCGACTCCGGGATGCCGTCGAGGGCGCGTTGGCGTTCCCCGGCCCGCCATAACGCCTGGATCTCTTGGCAAGCATCGCCATATCCCTCCCGGGCGAACATGCGCTGGTAGACGGGTGCCATGACATACGTGAACAGTTCGCGCTGGTACCGCTCCCGCACCTCCTCGTAGTCGTCCGCCACCGTGGCGCGAAAGAACACCATGAACTCGAAGCCCGCGAGGTCGCGTCCGACGCGAGCCGCACCGGCGGCAACGCGTTGCTTGGCATGGGCCACATCGGCGACGGTCACGAAATTCAGAATGACGCCGTCGGCAATCTCGCCGGCGAGTTCCAGCATCCGGTCGTTGAGCGCGGCCAGATACACGGGCGTCGTCCCCGACGGACGCGCCGCTAGCTGCGCGCGTCGGTACCGCCAACGGCCGGAGTCCGTGGTGACCCGCTCGCCAGCCAGGAATCGGCGGACCAGTCCAACGCACTCCCGGGTGAGCCCCAGCGGCGAAGAACCCCAGGGGGTCGCATGCCAATCCTCGATGATGAGGGGCGTGCTGGTGCCAAGGCCGAGAACGAAGCCCCCGGGAGCGACCTGACCAATCGACGTCGCCGCCATGGCCAGAAGCATCGGATCGCGGGTCTGCATGGGCAGGATGGCCGTGCCGATGCGGCCAGTTTCAAGTCGAGCGGCTACGGCCGCCGCCGTCGCGACGGCATCGCCACCCGTGGCCTCGGCAACCCAGAATCCCTGCCACCCGGCCCGCTCGGCCAATGTCGCCAGTTCGATGTTCTCGCGAACTGTCCTGCCGGGCGAAGCGATGTCGAGGCGCGGTGCCCGGTTGGAAGTCGTGGACGTCGTCATCGTGTGCTCCGCAATCTCACGAAGGGGGTGTCTGACGGTATCAGCGTCGATGGCCTACAGTGAGTGTCGTCGATTTCTCACACTGGACGGGGACGAATTGCTACTCTCCCCGTGCGCTATTCGCTTCAACATAGGCCATCGAGATGCAGTTTAGGGAGTTTCTCATGACCGCCGAAGCTTGGACCATCATCGGAACCGGCATCGCCGTCCTTGTTGCAATCGCCGCGTCGAATCACTCCATACGAGCGGAAATCAAGGAGTTGCGCGCCCACTTGTATCGACTCGAAGAGCGTATCAACCAACTTGGGGAGCGCCTCGGACGCCTCGAAGGCACCCTCGATGTCGTTCGGGATTCGATGTTCGGTCGCCACGACGCCGCCTAGTTGCCGAACACATACGGCGGTGCTGCCCCGCGCTACGCCGTCTGACTCGCCCGCGCCGCCATGATGAAGTCGTTGCGGTGCAGGCCGCCGATGGAGTGAGTCCACCAACGCACGTTCACGCGACCCCACTCGGTGGTGATCGCCGGATGATGATCCGCCTCCTCCGCGAGAGCGCCGACGCGATTGGTGAACGCCAGCGCGTCGGCGAAATTCGGAAACTCGAAGTCGCCCGACAGTTGCTCCATGTCATCCCGGACGACAATCTGCCAACCCGGAAGCTCCTCGAGCAGCCCCGCGGCATCCGCTCCGGTCACGGTTGGACTGTCAGCCCGGCAGGCCTGGCACTGTTCGCTGGCAAGCGACTCGCTCATTGATCGTTCTCCTTCCCTATCGAGGAACTCTAATCCGCTGCACCAAGGCATGAACCTCGTCGGGCGGCTTGGCGGTGAATCGGCTCACCGTAATCGCCACGGCGAAGTTGATCAACATCCCGATGCCCCCGATGCCCTCCGGCGAGATGCCGAACAGCCAGTTCTCGGACACGTTCTCCGCGAAGGGACCGATGAAGATGCCCTTGAAATAGATGATGTAGCCCAAGGTGAACAAAAGGCCGGTAACCATCCCGGCAATCGCTCCCTCCTTGTTCATCCGCATCGAGAAGATCCCCATCAAGATGACGGGAAACAACGATGAAGCCGCGAGTCCGAACGCCAACGCCACCACCTGCGCGACGAATCCCGGAGGGTTGTAGCCCAGATAGCCCGCGAGCACGATCGCGATGCCCGCGCTCACACGACCGGCAAACAGTTCCTGGCGCTCCGAGATACGCGGCACCAAGACGCCCTTCATGATGTCGTGCGAGATCGCCGCGGATATCACCAGCAAGAGCCCGGCGGCGGTGGACAACGCCGCCGCGATCCCGCCGGCCGCCACGAGGGCGATCACCCAGTCCGGCAAGCCCGCGATCTCCGGGTTGGCAAGCACGATGATGTCCCGATCCACGGTGAGTTCGTTGCCAGCCCAGCCATAGCCCTCGGCCGTCTCGGCGAACTCCGGGTTGGCGTCGTTGTAGTACTGGATACGCCCGTCGCCATTCTTGTCCTCGAAGGTCACCAGTCCCGTTTCTTCCCAGGTCCGAAACCAGTCGGGTCGCTCCTCGTAGGCGAGGTTCGCGGTCTCTTCGCCCACCGGCCCGGTTTGAATGGTCGTGGTCAGGTTGAGCCGGGCCAACGCACCGACGGCCGGCGCCGTTGTATAGAGAATTGCGATAAACAACAGCGCCCAACCTGCTGATGTTCTTGCGTCACGAACCTTGGGGACCGTGAAAAAGCGCACGATGACGTGGGGCAGACCCGCCGTACCGACCATCAATGCCAGGGTGATGAATAGGACATCGACGCGGCTCTTGGTGCCGTCCGTGTACTCGGCGAAGCCAAGGTCGGTGACGATCTGATCCAACTTGGCCAGCAAGTAGCCGCCACCTTCCGCCACCTCGCTTCCGAAGGCGATCTGCGGCAGCGCGACGCCGGTCACCTGCAGTGAAATGAACACCGCCGGGACCGTGTAGGCGAATATCAGCACGCAGTATTGCGCCACCTGCGTGTAGGTGATGCCTTTCATGCCGCCGAGCACGGCGTAGACGAACACCACGCCCATGCCGACCAGCAGCCCCCCCTCGATGGGCATGTCCAGGAACCGCGAAAACACGATGCCCACCCCGCGCATCTGGCCCGCCACGTACGTGAACGAAATGACGATCAGGCAGACGACGGCGACGACTCGCGCGGTGTCCGAGGCGTAGCGCTCGCCGATGAACTCCGGGACCGTGAACTTCCCGAACTTGCGCAGGTACGGGGCGAGGAGCAATGCGAGCAGGACATAGCCGCCGGTCCAGCCCATCAGGTAGACGGCGCCGTCGTAGCCCATGAAGGCGATCAGTCCCGCCATGGATATGAACGAGGCCGCAGACATCCAGTCCGCCGCCGTCGCCATGCCGTTGGCCACCGGATGGACATGCTTGCCCGCGACGTAGAAATCCCCCGTGCTGCGGGCCGTGGACCAGAAGGCGATGCCGACGTAGAGCGCGAAGGACAGCCCGACGACGAGGTAGGTCAGCGTTTCAAGACTCATCGGTTTCTTCGTCGACCTTGTACTTCCTGTCGATGCGCGCAATGCACGCCGCGTACACGAAGATCAGCACCACGAACGTGTAGATGCTGGCCTGCTGGGCGAACCAGAAACCGAGTTGGAAACCCGCGAAAGTGAACCGGTTCAGGAAATCGACCAGAAAGATGCCGCAACCGAAGGAAACCGCGAACCAGACCACGAGGCAAATCGCGACCAGGCGCAGATTGGCGCGCCAATAGCTCGGTTGCTTGATGTGCCGCCCCCTTAGACGGTGTTCGCCGCCGTGACCCTCCGCTCCTTACGGATTCTAAACACTATGCGCTCGCCGAACAGCAATACCAGCACCAGGCCGTAGATCAACGGATCCATGAAGTCGCCCTTGGACAGCCACAGAAGATGAATCCATGCCGCGATGGCCGCCGGATAGACCAACCGATGCAGCTTTCGCCACCCCGGACCGAGCCGCCGCTGCCAACTGCGGGTCGACGTGATGGCCAGCGGGATCAGCATCACCAGCGCATAGAAGCCAACGACGGCGAAGCTCACCTTGTGAATCGTGATCCCCAGAAGGACCTCAAACGAATTTCCCACGTGCGAGAGAAGGTAGGCGGCGAAGTGCAGGACGACATAGCTGAACGCCCAGAGTCCCATCATTCGGCGAAAGCGGACCAACTGGGGCTTGCGCAATAGCCTCGACGCCGGCGACACGGCCAACGTCAACAACAATATCCGCAGCCCCCATTGGCCGAGGTAGTGCAGCACCTCCTCGGTGGGGTCGGGGCCGAAGGCGCTACCCGGTTGCGACACCTCGCGCCAGACATCGACGCCCAGAAGCGCCATCGGCAGCGCCAGGAGACAAAAGACGCCTCGCTTGGCAATCCCCAAGCGCGTCGCCCGTGCCACGTCCCCTACCGCCTAGTAGAACTGCGTGAGGTCCAGCCCCTTGTAAAGCGACGCCACCTCGTCGTAGCCGTTGAACATCCGCGTCGCGATGCGGTTCGGCTTGAACAGCGTCGTGGGGAAACGCCGTTCGGATGCCTGACTCCAGCGCGGGTGATCCACGTTCGGGTTGACGTTGGCGTAGAACCCGTACTCCTTGGGCTGCAGGACGTTCCAGGTGTTCTTCGGCTGCCGCCTGGTGAGGCGGATCTCGACGATGGACTTGATGCTCTTGAAGCCGTATTTCCAAGGCACGACGAGCCGGATCGGCGCGCCGTTCTGGTTCGGCAGCAGCTTGCCGTACATGCCGACGGCGAAGATGGCCAGTGGATGGTTGGCTTCGTCCATGCGAAGCCCCTCGACATACGGCCAGTCGATGTTCGAGAAGATCGACCGCTGGCCGCGCATCTCGGACGGTCGGTGCAGGGTCCTGAACTCGACGTACCTGGCATCGCTCGTCGGTTGGAACTTGTCGATCAGCTTCTTGACCGGAAAGCCGATCCAGGGGATCACCATGGACCAGGCCTCCACGCAGCGCAGCCGATAGATGCGCTCTTCGAGGTCGATCCCCGAGAGCATGTCCTCCAAGCCGATGTCGCCCGGTCTCTCGACCTCGCCGGTCACCTTGACCGTCCACGGGTCGACGGTCAGCTCGTGGGCGTACTTCGCCGGGTCGCCCTTGTCGGTGCCGAACTCGTAGAAGTTGTTGTAGCTCGTGGCGTCGGATTCCGAGGTCATCTGCTCGCCGATGGGCTCGCCGGGTTTGACCTTCCGTGCAGCCAGCCACTCGGCGGGCAGGCCTGCGGCGGACGGGCCGACCAACGTTGCCGCACCCGCGGCAAGCGTCCCCGACTCGCGCATGAATCGACGTCGGGACCGATACACGCTCTCCGGGGTGATCTCGGAAGGTCTGATGTCGGCCGGAGGCTTGATGAGCATGGCGGATTTCCCAGGTTTGGTTGCTTACTTGGACGCGGTTCCCGTCTGTCCGTTCCCGCCGCGATACCGCTGCCAAACGTACATCGCCGGACCGGACAGCGCATAGGCCGTGAAGCAAAGCAGCAGCACCAGGGGCGGGTGGGCGAAGATGATCGCGAACACCATAACGATGGCGACCAAGACGAGAAATGGCTGGCGCCCCTTGAGATCCAGGGTCTTGGGGGAGAAATAGCTGAACTGCGAGACCATCAGGAGTCCCACCAGGGTGGTTACCACGGCCATCGTGATCGATGCGAAAAGGCTCGCCGCTTCATCCGGCGCGCTCCAGATCCACACCGCGCTCGCGACGATCGCGGCAGCGGACGGACTCGCCAGTCCGGTGAAGGTCGCGTTGTCGCCCTTGGCGTTGAACCGGGCGAGCCGCAAACCCGCGCAGGCCATGTAGATGAACGCCACGACCCAGCCTACCTGTCCCAGGTCCGACAGCGCCCAGGTGAACGCCACGAGGGCCGGGGCTACACCGAAGGCCACCATGTCCGACAAGCTGTCGTACTCGGCGCCGAACTCGCTCTCGGACCGGGTCCAGCGCGCCACGCGTCCATCCAGGGTGTCCAGGATCAGCGCGCTGAAGATCGCCAGCGCAGCCGCGTCGAAGTTGCCGCTCATGCCGGCGACGATGGCGAAGAAGCCGGCGAAGAGGGCTCCGGTGGTGATCAGGTTGGGAAGCAGGTACACGCCGCGTCGCGGCAGGCGGTCGCCCGGATCCAGTTGATGTATGTCGTCGTCCGCGTCCTGCGGCTCGGTCCCGGCCATGGCGCTCGGCACTGTCGGCTCGTCGCCGGATTGTAGCCCCTGGCAAAGCGGGACGCCCACCGGACTCGGGCGTCCCCGTCCATATGGAACAAACGCCAAAGGGAGCGCCCGCTCTAACGAGCGGGAACGACCGTGGCATTGGTTCCATGGGCTTACTCGGCGTGGCTGGGCCGGAGGCGGAGGCGGCGCACAGCGAATGGCGAAGGCGGGTCCTTCGGACGCGGCCGGCCCTGCCTTTGGGGCGCTGCGGGCGCTCAATTCTTGCTTTTGTCGACCAGCTTGTTGGCTTCGATCCAGGGCATCATGGCGCGCAGGTCGGCACCCACTTCCTCGATGGCGTGGCCTTGGCTCTGTCGGCGCATGGCCTTGATCGTGGGACCACCCGCCTGGTTCTCGGTGACGAACTCGCGGGCAAACTTGCCGGACTGGATCTCCTCCAGGATCCGGCGCATCTCGGCCTTGGTCTCCTCGGTCACGATGCGCGAACCCCTTGTCAGTCCACCGTACTCCGCCGTGTTGGATACCGTGTACCACATGTTGCTGATGCCGCCCTCGTAGAAGAAGTCGACGATCAGTTTCAGCTCGTGCAGGCACTCGAAGTAGGCCATCTCCGGGGCGTAGCCGGCTTCCACCAGGGTTTCGAAGCCCGCCGTGACCAACGCCGCGGCGCCGCCGCAGAGCACGGTCTGCTCGCCGAACAGGTCGGTCTCGGTCTCCTCGCGGAACGACGTCTCGATGATCCCCGCGCGCCCGCCGCCGTTGGCGCTGGCGTAGGACAGGGCGATGTCCTTGGCCAAGCCGCTGGCGTCCTGGCCGATGGCGATGAGGGACGGCACGCCGCCGCCTTCCACATAGGTCGAGCGGACCGTGTGGCCGGGGCCCTTGGGCGCGATCATGATGACGTCGAGGTCCCCGCGCGGCTCGATCAACTGGAAGTGGATGTTGAAGCCGTGCGCGAAGGCGATCGCCGCTCCTTGCTTCAGGTTCGGCTCGATCTCTTCCGTGTAGATTCGCTGCTGG
>JAPOYW010000079.1 GCA_026706425.1 Gammaproteobacteria bacterium | reverse complement strand
GCCGAAGACCTGTCCACGACCGTTTCTGCCGCCCCGGCAGCGGCGGCGCAGCCCCGGGACCGTCTCTTCCGTAACAAAAGACCCTTCAACCTGACAAATCCCCTACTGCCGCACCGTTAACAGGGGATCAAGGGTTTTGCATTAGGGGCGACCCATGCTGCAGTCTTTTCCCACTCGGCTGCAACGCAAGCGGCGGTCGGCGCATCGGAGTAGAATGCCCGGCCCAACGAAGCACCGACGTCGCATCGAATGATTGCCAACCTCCTCCGCAAGGTCGTCGGCAGCAGCAATGCCCGCGAACTCAAGCGCATGGGCCGGGTGGTGCAGCGCATCAACGCTCTCGAGCCCGCCACGCAGGCCTTGTCGGACTCCGAGCTTGCCGCCAAGACGCCCGAGTTCAAGGGGCGGCTCGCCGCCGGCGGGTCCCTGGACGACATCCTTCCCGAGGCATTCGCGGCAGTTCGGGAGGCCTCCAGGCGCTATCGCGGCGAGCGCCCCTACGACGTGCAGTTGATCGGCGGCATCACCCTGCACGAAGGCAATATCGCGGAGATGCGAACCGGCGAGGGCAAGACGCTGGTCGCGACGCTGCCGGCGTATCTCAACGCCCTGGGCGGCGGCGCCGTCCATATCGTCACCGTCAACGACTACCTGGCGCGCCGGGATGCCGCCTGGATGGGGCCCATCTACGACGCCCTCGGCATGACGGTGGGCGTCCTGCAGAGCAACCAGGACCGGGACAGCAAGCATGCCGCCTACCGCGCCGACATCACCTACGGCACCAACAGCGAGTTCGGCTTCGACTACCTGCGCGACAACATGGTGTTCACCAAGGAGGACCGTTCGCAACGGACCCTCGACTTCGCCATCGTGGACGAGGTGGACTCGATCCTGATCGACGAGGCGCGGACGCCGCTCATCATCTCGGGACCGATGGAGGCGAGCACCGATCTCTATACCAAGATCGACAAGCTCGCGCCGAGGCTCAAGCGCCAGGAGAAGATCGAACGCGGTCTGCCGGCCGTGCTCGCGGGCAACGAACCGGAGCCGGAGGAGACCGGCGACTTCTTCGTCGACGAGAAGAACCGGCAGGTTGAACTTACCGAGCGGGGACACGAGTTCGTCGAGAAGGAACTGACGCGCATGGGGCTTCTCGATGAGCACGACACGCTCTACGCGGCCGCCAATCTCGGTTTGCTCCACCATGTCCAGATCGCCCTCAAGGCCCACTTCCTGTTCCAGCGCGACGTGCACTACATGGTGCAGAACGGCGAGGTGGTCATCGTCGACGAACACACGGGGCGCGCGTTGCCGGGTCGAACCTGGCGCGACGGCATTCACCAGGCGATCGAGGCCAAGGAGCGGCTGCAGAGCCAGCGCGAGAACCAGACCGTCGCATCCACCACGCTGCAGAACTACTTCCGCCTTTACGGAAAACTGGCCGGGATGACGGGCACGGCCGACACCGAGGCGACGGAGTTCATGCAGATCTACGGCCTCGAGGTGGTGATCATCCCCACTCACATGCCGATGATCCGCGACGACCGCAACGACTTGGTCTACCTCACCATCGACGAGAAGTACGACGCCATCGTCCAGGAGATCGAGGAGGTGACCGAACGGGGGCAGCCGGTGCTCGTGGGTACGGCGTCCATCGAGTCCTCGGAACGCCTTTCCAAGGAACTCAACCAACGCAAGATCAAGCACAGCGTGTTGAACGCCAAGCAGCACGAACGCGAAGCCGAGATCGTCGCCCAGGCCGGACGACCGCGGGTCGTCACCATCGCCACCAACATGGCCGGCCGCGGTACCGACATCGTGCTCGGCGGCAGCTGGGAGGCGGAGGTGGCGTCCCTCGGCGAAGGCAAGACGGACGAGCAGGTCGAGGCCATCAAGACCGCTTGGCAGGATCGCCACCAGGCCGTGATCGATGCCGGCGGCCTGCACATCGTCGGCACCGAACGGCACGAATCGAGACGCATCGACAACCAGTTGCGCGGCCGCGCCGGCCGCCAGGGCGACCCGGGTTCGTCCCGTTTCTTCCTGTCCATGGAAGACGACCTGATGCGCATCTTCGCCTCGGACCGGCTGCGCGGCTTCATGCAGTCGCTGGGACTCGAACACGGCGAGGCCATCGAACACCGCATGGTGAACAACTCCATCGAGAAGGCCCAGCGCCGCGTCGAAGGTCGCAACTTCGATGCCCGCAAGGAACTCCTGGAATACGACGACGTCGCCAACGACCAGCGCCACTACATCTACGAACAACGCAACGAACTGATGGACGGCGACGACATCGCCGACGCCATCGCCGAGATCCGCGAAGGCGTCGTCGACGACCTGGTGAGCGAGCACGTCCCGCCGGATAGCATCGAGGATCAATGGGACGTCGAAGGTCTCGAACAGGCCCTGGCCACGGAATTCAACTCCGTGCAGCCGATTCGCAAGTGGCTGGACGAGGACGACGCGCTAACCGAGGAGGGGGTGCGGGATCGCATCGTCGCGGCGGTGGACGAGGAGTACAAGGCCAAGGAAGAAGAGTGGAAGCGGGCCGGCATCCACGACATGCGGATGATCGAGAAACAGCTCATGCTGCAGGTGCTCGACCAGAAGTGGAAGGAGCACTTGGCGGCCATGGACGACCTGCGCCAGGGCATCCACCTCCGCGCCTACGCCCAGAAGCGCCCTAAGCAGGAATACAAGCGGGAGTCGTTCATGCTGTTCCAGGAGCTTCAAGCAAGCATCGACCGCGACGTGATCCGACTGCTATCCCGGGTCCAGATCCGCAACGATTCGGAGATCGAGGAAGCGGAGCGGCAGCGCCGGCTGCAGGCGGCACGAAGCATGAGCTACAGCCACGCCGACGCAGCCGACAGTTCGGGGGAGGGCTTGCGCGACAACGGGGCGTCGCCGCAACGACGCCGCGCCCGGGCCCAGCCGGCGCGCGTCGAGACTTTCGTACGGTCCGAGCGCAAGATCGGGCGCAACGAACCGTGCCCCTGCGGGTCCGGCAAGAAATACAAGCGCTGCTGCGGACAGGCAGCGTAGACGCGCTCCGCCGGCGCGACTCAGCTCTATTCCCTTACGCTTCAAGGACTCGAAAGTGGCCGTCAACCTGCCGCCGATGGGCGAATTGCTGCCCATCGAAGGAATCCGCTTGGGCGCCGCCGAAGGCGGCGTGAAGTACAGCGACCGGTTGGACGTGGCCGTTGTTCTGCTCGACCCCGGTAGCACCGTCGGCGGTGTCTTCACGGTGAGCGCGTTCCAGGCGGCACCGGTAGTCGTTGCGCGGGAGCGCGTCGGCGCCGCTCGGGCACTCGTGGTCAACAGCGGCAACGCCAACGCCGCCACCGGGAAACGCGGTCTCGCGGACGCCCGATCGACCTGCGAGCACTTGGCGTCTCGGATCGGCGTCGCTGACGCCGAAGTGCTGCCCTTTTCCACGGGCGTGATCGGCGAGTTCCTGGACATGGACGCCATGCGCCGGGGGATCGATGCGGCCGTAGGCGTCGCCCGGCCGGATGGGTGGGCGGACGCCGCACGGGCGATCATGACGACGGATACCGCGCCAAAGGCGGTTTCGGCCACGGGCATGGTCGGGGGCCATCCCATCCGTGCCACGGGCATGGTCAAGGGCTCGGGGATGATCCGTCCGGACATGGCGACGATGCTGGCGTTCCTGGGTACCGATGCCGCCGTCTCCGCGGATGCCATTCAGGCCCTGGCCCGGGACCTGGCCGAGGGAAGCCTCAATCGCGTGACGGTGGATGGCGACACGTCCACGAACGACGCCTTCGTGGTGATGGCAACCGGCCATGCGGGCGGCACGCCGGTAACGGACCGCGACGACCTGCGGTACGGCGAGTTGCTCGACGCGTTGACGCCGTTGGCCGTGGATCTCGCCCAGCGCACGGCCCGGGACGGCGAGGGCGCGACCAAGTTCGTCACCGTTCGTGTCGAAGAGGGGCAGAGCAGCGCGGACTGCCTGGCCATCGCCTATGCGATCGCCCATTCGCCGCTGGTCAAGACCGCCATCTTCGCCGGCGACCCCAATTGGGGAAGGTTCTGCATGGCGATTGGCCGTGCCGGCCTAACGGGCCTCGACCCCGACGCCGTCGGTCTCTACCTCGACGACGTCTGCGTGGCGCGCGGGGGCCTCGTCGCGGAGGAATACACGGAAGAGGCGGGTGCTGCGGTGATGGCCAAGGACGAGTTCACGGTGCGCGTCACCCTAGGGCAGGGCCGTGCCTCCGAGACGGTGTGGACCACCGACTTGTCCTACGAGTACATCCGGATCAACGCGGAGTACCGAACGTAGTGATCCGCCAGGCCGGTGAATCAGGCGGTTTCCGGTGCCGTCGGCGTTCGACGGGTGGCGGCAAGCTCAACATAACGCGCATGGAGCCTGTCCACCGCGAGGTGCAGATCCTCCAGGCTGCCGTCGTTGGTGATCACGTCGTCGGCGAGCCGTAGCCGCGAGCGACGGTCGAGTTGGCTCGCGAGGATCGCCCTGACCTGGGACTCCGCAACGCCGTCCCGGGCCATCGCCCGCTTGATCTGGGTCTCTTCGGATGCGTCCACGACCAGAATACGATCGGCGCGGCGGTCGCGCTGTCGCATCAGCGGGTTGACGAGAATCGCGTAGGGTGATGACGCGGCGGCAAGCGTGTCCCGGATCCATTGGTTGATGAGGGGATGGAGAAGCGACTCCAGCCACCGGCGTTCGCTCGCGTCCCGGAAAACCCGTTCGCGCAGCAAAGGTCGGTTCAACGTGCCATCGGCAAGGAGTACGCCGGCACCGAACCGGTCGGCGATCGTCTGAAGCGCTGGTTGGCCCGGCTCGACCACCCGGCGGGAGGCGACATCCGCGTCGGCGACCTCGATGCCGAGCGAGCGGAAGCGGTCCGACACCGCGGTCTTGCCGCTGCCGATTCCTCCCGCGATGCCGACGACCATGGGCGTATGTCTCATGGAACGATCATCAGCGCGATGCCCCGTGTGGACGCGAACAATGCGGTGGTCGCGGCGATGGCCAGGAAGGGCCCGAAGGGGATGGGTGTTCCCCGGGTGGCCGTTCGGTGCAGGATCCTCACGATAGCGTAGGCGAGTCCGAGCACCGCGGCGATCAGAATGACCGCCGGTGCCGTTTGCCAGCCGAGCCACGCACCGATTGCGGCCATGAGCTTGAAATCCCCGTAGCCCATGCCTTCGCGTCGGGTTACCAGGCGGAACGCCCAGTACACGAGCCACAGCGAGAGATAGCCGGTCACCGCGCCGACCACGGCATCGAGGAGCGTGGGTGTTGCCTCGAACGCGGTGGCGGCCAGCAGTCCGAGCCAGAGCAGCGGCAGGGTGAGTTGGTCGGGAAGCAGCGTGGTCTCGGCGTCGATCAAGGCCGAGGCCAGGAGCACCATCAGGAAGACGTAGTACGCCAGGGCGATCCAATGGAGTCCCCAAACGGCAATCACGGCGATCGCGAGCAGCGCCCCCGCGAGTTCCACCGCGGGCAGCCGCACGGGGATGGGCGCGCGGCAGTTCGCACAGCGCCTGCGCAGCAGAATCCAACTGACGACGGGAATGTTGTGCACGGTCTTCACCACGCTGCCGCAGGCGGGACAATGGGACCGCGGCATGGCGAGATTGAACCGCGAAGCGGGCGGGAGTTCGATGCACAGCGTCTCCAACGCATGCATCCGCCATTGCCGGCGGAGCATGATCGGCAGACGGTCGATCACGACGTTCAGGAAGCTGCCCACGCACAGCCCGGCCAGGGATGCGAGTACGGTGGCGAGCCACTCCGGCGTCAGGAAGAGGTCGATGATCTCGATCCCTTGGTGAGGGCGGGCATTGTATCCGACAGCGAGTGGCCGCGGTCGGTTCCCACCGGTCAGCCGCCGAACGCCGTGCCAAGCTGGAAGACCGGCAGATACATGGCCACCACGAGACCGCCTACAACGACTCCCAGGACGGCCATTAGCAGGGGCTCGACCAGCGCCGTCAGGCGGTCGACGGCCGCATCCAACTGGGCTTCGAAGTGGGTGGCGGAGCGCGCCAGCATGTCGTCGAGTCGACCGGACTCCTCGCCGATGGCGACCATCTGCACGATCATGTCCGGGAACACCCGACAGTCGCGCATCGCCGCGGCGAGCGGTTGACCGGCGGCGACTTCGTCGCGAAGGTGGCTGATCGCCTGGGCGTATACGACATTGCCGGTGGTGTCCACGACCGCGCGCAGCGCTTCCACGAGGGGCATGCCAGCCGCCACGGACGTAGCCAGAGTGCGCGCGAAGCGCGCCACCGATGCCTTGACGACGACATCCCCGGCGATCGGTGATTTGATCACGCAACGATCCCTCAGGTTGCGGAAACGCCGCGACCGACGACGCGCCGTCGTGAAGCCGAGGACGACGAGGGTTCCGACGGCAAGCAGCATGGGCCATTCCTCGCGCAGGCCGTCGGAGACCCCGATCACAAGCCGCGTGAACCCGGGAAGATCGGCACCGACGCCGGCGAACACGGTCTCGAACTGCGGGACGACGTGGATCAACAGGAGCGCCGTGACGATCGCGGCAGCCACGACGACCACGGCGGGATACGTCATCGCCTTGGCGAGCTTGCGCCTCGTCGCCTGGGTCCGTTCCTGGTAGGTCGCGATGCGCTCCAACATGACCTCCAGAGCACCCGACTGTTCCCCCACGCCCACTAGGCTAACGTAGAGGTCGTCGAACACGGCCGGAAACTTGGCCAGGGCGGACGTGAGCGGTGCGCCTTCGGCGGTGTCTTGCCGAACGGTTTCGACCACGGCCACGAGTTTGGGGCTTCGTGCGCTCCCTGCGACCACGTCGAAGGCGTGAACAATCGGAATGCCCGCCCGCAGCATGGTCGCCATCTGACGGCTGAAGAGCGCGATGTCGTCCGACTTGACGCGCCGCGACGCCCGCCAACCTCCTGCGCCGACAGCCCGCTTGCGGCGAACGCGTTTCGGTGAGATGCCCCGCAGCCGGAGCGCGGCGCGGGCGGCTTTGGGCGAGGCCGCGTCGAGTTCGCCCGCGGTGTCTCGGCCCAGTCGGTCGACGCCCGTCCAGACGTAGGTGTTCGCGTCGGTCACGATTCGCCGCGTGCGGTTACGCGATTGATCTCGCGCAGACTGGTGATCCCGCGCCTCACCTTGTTCAGCCCGGCCCGCCGCAGATCGAGGAACCCGCTCGCTCGTGCCGCCGCAGCGAGTTCGAGGGCGCTCGCGTCGTCGAGGATGAGTCGCTGCAATACCGGTGTGACCGCCACCACTTCGTAGATGCCCGTCCGCCCCTTGTAGCCGTGGTCGCAGCGAGGGCAACCGTCTTCGAACGCGTCGAACGTCTCGATGCCCGCACCCACGTCGGCCTCCACGAACCCCTCGTCGAGCAGTACCTCTGCGGACAACGGGAACGGCCGTCGACACCGGGGACACAGCACCCGCGCCAATCGTTGGGCGACGATCAGGGTCACCGATGTGGCGACATTGAACGCCGGCACGCCCATCGCACGAAGACGCCCGAGGGTCGCCGCTGCGGAGTTGGTGTGCAGGGTCGACAGCACGAGATGCCCCGTCTGGGCCGCCTTCACTGCGGTATCGGCCGTGTCCCGGTCGCGGACTTCGCCGACCATTACCACATCGGGATCCTGGCGCAGGAACGCCCGCAGCGCCGTCGCGAAGTCCAGGCCCACGCGGCTATTGACCTGAACTTGGTTGATCCCTTCGATGTTGATTTCCACGGGGTCTTCCGCCGTGGCAATGTTGCGTTGTTCGTTGTTGAGCCGTTTCAGCCCGGCGTAGAGGCTCACCGTCTTGCCGCTTCCGGTTGGCCCGGTGACGAGGATCATGCCCTGCGGCTGGTCGAGCGCGTCGAGGTAGCGGTCTCTCTGGTCGTCCTCCATGCCCAGTTCGTCGACATCGAGGCGCGCGGAGGACTGGTCGAGGATGCGCAGCACCATCTTCTCGCCGTGCATGGTGGGCAGGGAACTGACCCGGAAGTCCACTGTGTCACGCGTTCCGTCGCCAGCGAGGCTGAATTTGATGCGGCCGTCCTGGGGCACGCGCCGCTCGGTCACGTCCAGATCGGACATGACCTTGAGGCGTGCCGCCAATCTCGGGCCGGCGCTCGGCGGCGGACGGCTCGTCTCGCGCAGGATTCCGTTGACCCGCATGCGTATTCGGTAGGCGTTCTCGTACGGCTCGAAGTGGATGTCCGAGGCACCGGCCGCCACCGCATCGGCGAGCACCTCGTGCACGTACCTGACGATCGGCGCCTCGTCCACGGCCCGCTCCGAGGTGCCGAACGAGGTGGCGACCGGGTGAGCGTCGTCACCTTCCAGCTCGGCCAGTTCCCGGTCGCCCCGTCCGGCGCAGTAGCGTTCGATGGCAATGCCAAGCGCGGCTTTCTCGACCAATACGCCGTCGATATCCGCGCCGACGTGGAATTTGATCTCGTCGAAGACCGCGAGGTCCGCCGGATCCGCGATGGCGATGCACAGTCGGCCGCCACGACGTTGCAGCGGCAGCACCCGGTACCGGCGGATGATCTCCTCGTCGAGAAGACCATGGGGTATCGAGGCGTGATCGAAAGCGGACAGGTCCAGAAGCGGTACGCCGAACTCGGCGGAGGTGGCCGCCATTGCGCCGAGATCGACCGCGTCGCCGCCATGATCGCCATTTTGCGGGTCGGATTGCATGGGCTGTGCGCCGGGAGCGCCTTGCCAAGACGCCTAGGACTTTATCCGTTGGGCGTTTCCAGCGAACCGGCAGATCTCCTACGAGGATGTCGGGAATTGGCGTTTTCTCCTGTAGGAAATGCGCCCGCCCCTCCTCCCACGACTCCTTGGCGTCGTATGTTCGGCTCCAACACGAAACTTGGTTTGTCGGAGGGCTGGGAAGGCAATGCAACTGAGAACACAGCACGGTTTTTCGCTCATCGAACTGATGATCGCGGTGGCGATCATCGGCGTACTGGCGGCGGCCGCGATTCCCGCCTACAGAAGCTATGTCGAGAGCTCGAACATGACGAAGGTCAGTACGCACTACCGGCAGGGAATTCGTTTCATCGAAGCGGAGTTCCGCCGCCTGCGCACGGAAATCGCGATCGGCACGATCGACGCCGCGCAGGCTGACGCCGACTACACCAACGCGACTTGGGTCCAGGCGTTGAACGGCGAGGGCGGGAAAGCGCCCGACGGCAGCGACGCCTACGCGGCCACCGCCAGCGACGCGGGAGGCGTCGTGGGCGTGTCGACTACCGGCACGTTCGCTACCGACGACGTCGTGGTCACTCTGACCCGGCCGGCGTACGGCGATTTCGCCGCCGTCGAGACCCGGAGCATCGCCTGGGCCGACGTTTGAGATGGCGGGGTGTCGCCGCGTTCCCTCGACGGGATTCTCGCTGCTCGAACTCCTGATCGTCCTGGCCATCATCGCCGTCGTGGCCGCGATCGCCGTGCCCATCTACCGGGACTACGTCGCCACCGCCCGGGACGCCGCGTTGGTGAGACAGGTGAGGACCATCGAGGTCTTCCAAGAGGACTACAAGCTCCGCACTGGCACCTACGGCGCCGGCCGCTACGACGCAGCCAACGGCATCGGCACCCTGACCGCCGCCATCGACTGGAAGCCGTCGAGCGACGACGGCGTCGTCTACGAAGTGACCGCGAACCGGGGTGAGAGCTGGACGGCGAGGGCGACAGACTCGGCCGGCCGGACGATCTGTCGGGTGTTTCCCGGGGGAAGACCTTGCGGGTAGGTGGCGTGTTCTCTGTCAGCCGGCCTTGTGCTTGACCGAACTGTGAACCAGAGATTACATTCTGCGGAATTGGATGTCATCGAAAGCGCGACCTTTAGGCGCTGGATTGGTAGCCTTCGGGACCGCGCGGCAGTGGCACGAATTAACGCGCGTTTGCGTAACGCATCCCTCGGCAATCTGGGAGAAGTGAAGCCAGTGAGTTCTGGAGTCTTTGAAATTCGTGTGCATTACGGTCCCGGCTACCGCATCTATTGCCTGCGCGATGGGACCACTATCGTCTTGCTGAGGTACCTACCTACGACTCGCGAGGCGTTGTGTTGAAGCCGACTCTCGAGTCAAGTAGGCCTCGCCGCTGTTGGCGTAACAGGCGCAACCCGGTAAGCTTCGCGCCCGATCGTTCCCGGATCAGTGCCGGAATAGCTCAGTCGGTAGAGCAACTGATTCGTAATCAGTAGGTCGGCGGTTCAAGTCCGC
>JAPOYW010000451.1 GCA_026706425.1 Gammaproteobacteria bacterium | reverse complement strand
CGGCTCTCGAGGACGCCCTATGGGCGCTGTCTCCGGGGGAGGTGTCGATGCCCGTGGAGACCGAGTTCGGTGTCCATCTGATCAAGCTCGTCGAGGTCGATGACGAGGATGTCCCGTCGCTGTCGGAACGCGCCGCGGACATCGAGGCCGAACTGCGCAGTCAGGAAGCGGACCGGCTGTTCGAGGAGATGATTCGCGAGGTTGACGAATTGGCATTCGAGGAAGGCGATACCCTGAATGGGCTCGGCGAACGCTACGGCCTTGAGATCGAGACATTGGAGGGTGCGACGCGATCATCCCGCGCTGGAATCTTCGCGGATCTGGCCGTTCGGCAGGCGGCGTTCGGGGACGAGGTTCTCGTCGAAGGCTACAACAGTCCCGCAGTGGCAACGGCTGACGCCGCTGTGGTGATTCGCCTGCGACAACGTCACCCGCCAACCGAACGCCCCCTCGACGAAGTGCGCGAGGAGATCCGCGAGCGGTTGGCATTGGAACGGGCTCGTCGCCTAACGGAGGATGCCGCATTCGATGCGTTGGGACAGCTAGCAGACGGGGCCACGTTCACGGAGCTGGCGGATACGACGGGGATCGCATGGCAACGCGCGGACGGTATGGAGCGTGGGGATCAATCGGTGCCGGCAGAGATCCGTGCCACGGCATTCGAGATGGCGGCCCCGATGCAAGGGGAGCGAGTCCCGGACGTTGCAGCGCTGGGAGACGGATCCCGGGCCTTGGTGGTCCTTTCGAACGTGGTTCTGCGGGACTACGGTGCGATGAGCGAAGCCGACCGCAGCGCACTTGCAAGATCGCTGGACCGATTGGAGGCCAGCCAGGGTCTCGAGGCCTTGATTCGTACCCTGCGAGCCGATGCGTCGATTAGCGCAATCGACTTCCCGCCGTCCGGGTGACCCTGGCCCGGGCCACGGCTCCGCAGGGAAGACGGGATCGCAGGGAGCAGGCCCAGGGCTCCGCCCCGACGTTGTGAGATCGTGCCGGCGAGGCGCCGGGGTCAGTTGGGAATCGACAGACGCTGTCCGATTCTCAGGATATCGTCGGGTCCGATCTGGTTGGCGGTCATCAATGTCTGCCGTTTCAAGCCGAGCAGTCGGGCGATGTCCCAGATCGTGTCGCCGGCTTTGACGACGTACACGCCCGCCGGGCGGCCTGCCAATGGACGCGAATAGCGAGCGTAGTCCTCGAAGGGTCGATGCGTCGTCGGAACCAGCAGGTAGTCACCCGCGCGAATGAGCGTACCCCGCAAACGGTTGGCGTTCTGGAGGGTCTCCACACTCGTTCTATAGGCGACGGCGATCTCGCTCAGTGTTTCGCCGGAGACAACGAGATGCCGGACCCAGGCGAGCCGCTCGTCCTCGGGGATCTCGGCCAGCGCCCGCTCGGCGGTTGTTTCACTCCCAGCGCCCACCAGAAGCCGGTGCGGGCCTTCGGGGTGGGTGGCCCAACGATTGAGGGCCGGGTTTCGGCGGTAGATCTCGTCGAGGCCGCAACCGAGGGCCTGCGCCGCCCGAGCCAGGTCGACCTGGCCTCCGGTTTCGACCACGGCGAAGGAGACCGGCGCTGTCTCCAGGTTCGACAGGGGCAATTCGACTCCTAAGCTTGCCGACTGGGCGAAAACGGCCGAATACGCCAATAGACGGTCAACGTAGCGGACGGTCTCGCGGGGAACCTTGATGTCGAAGAAGCTGGCGTTGGGACCGCTCTTGCGCAGCGCTCGACTCACGCGTCCCTCGCCCCAATTGTAGGCGGCAAGCGCCAGGAGCCAGTCGCCGAAGCGATCGTGAAGTACCTCCAGGTAGTTCAGCGCGGCATCCGTGGCGAGCACGATGTCTCGTCTTTCGTCTACCCACCAGTCGATCTTCAGGCCGAAGCGCTTGGCGGTGGCTGGTATGAACTGCCAGAGGCCGACGGCACCTCCCGGGGAGAATGCAAAAGGGTCAAGCCGACTCTCGACGATCGGCAACAGGCAGATTTCGCCGGGCATACCGCGGTCCCAGACCTTTTCGCAAAGGTAGGGCAGGTATTCGAGCAAGCGATCGCGCCTGGCAAGGCGATCCGGCCGTCGGGCCACCCAGTCGATTTCCTTGGCCACACCCTTGCGGTTCAAGGAGTGATCCAACCGAAAGCTGGCCTTCAGCCGGTCAAGGAACCCAATCGCCGCGGCCCCGTCGGCTGCCAAGGGATCCGACGTCTCGACAGGCGCGGACTCGGCTGCGGACGGGGCGAATGCTTCGCTCGGAGCTCGGGAGAGCGCGTCGACCGGCGATGGGGAAGGCGCATCGGTTGGCGCGGGGGCGGCCGTTTCGGTGGGAGTCGCTACGGTAGTGTTCGTTGACGAGGCATCGGCAATCGCCTCGACGCGGGTGTCCTGGACAGGGTCCTCGTCGAGTTCCGGGTCGTTGGTCTGTTCAATCTCGGAGGGTGTGTCGACGGTCACGCAACCGGCCAGGCCGAGAACCAACACGCAGAGTGCGAACGGTCTCGTTGCCGCTGTGGCGGTAAGGGCGCAGGCCTGGCCAGACGGGCGCGGGGAAACAGGCAACGGGCGGTTGCAGAACACGGTGGCGGTGGTCAGAATTCTCGTCACTAAAATGTTGAACGCGGCTTAAGGCGCCACTCGACCCAAAGTCCGATGCCGTACTGGCATCATCACTCGTCGGGCAGGGGTGCCGTCGCTAGGCGCAAGTACTTTGCGGGAAAGCGGATTACTTGGCAAACGCAAATGTGAACCAAGGCGGGACGGAACCCCGCCGCGAATCCCGGGCGGTCGGTCACGGTAGGGGTGCCGACGCGAGGCGACGCCGGTTGGCTGATTGGCTGGCCACCCCGGCCGGTGACCGGCTACTCGCCCTCGAACGTCGAGCGCTGCAGGAAACGGTACGCAGGTTCCTTGGCGATTCCCTGCTGTGGATAGGCGCCACCGCCGACCTGGTGGACATCACTGCACAATGCATGGTCCGCGCCCGGATCTGCACGACGTACGACATCTCGGGGCCGCGCGGGCCTTCGCCCTGGGAGCGTGAAGGCGCTGGCAGCAAGCCTCCGCGCACGGCGGACGTGGATCTCGTCGTCGCGGACACGGCCGAACTACCTTTCGCCAGCGCGAGCATCGATGCCGTGGTGTTGCATCATGCGCTGGATGTGGCAGCGGATCGACGAAGCTCCCTGCGCGAAGCGGCACGGATCCTCAAGTCGGGGGGCAGGTTGGTCGTGGTGGGGTTCAACCCCCTGAGCCTTTGGTTGTTGTCCAAACCATTCCCGGCGTTCCGCGATCTGCGGCCGTTGAGCGTCCCCCGGCTCGGCGAATGGCTTACGGTCCTCGGAATGACCCGGGATGCCCGAACGATCTACCTCAACTACCGCTCGGTGCTGCCCATGGCCCTCGCCGCAGACCGGTGGCAAACCGCCAGCGTCTGGGTGAACCGGTTGCAGCCACCCCTGGGTGGCGCCTACATACTGGCGGCGACCAAGCGGGGACCCGGGTATATCGTCCAACGGCGCAACCAGCGACAAGACAACCGCGAACTCGCGCCGGCGGTCCTACCGAATGCGGGCTAGCCGGGTCCACATCTTCACGGACGGTGCATGCCGGGGCAATCCCGGTCCGGGTGGTTGGGCGGCCTTGCTGCGCTACCGGGACGCCGAGAAAACCATTCGAGGTGCCGAGACCCATACCACGAACAACCGGATGGAACTCAAGGCCGCCATCGAGGGGCTTGCCGCACTGAAGCGACCGAGCAAGGTCACCTTGACCACCGACTCCGAGTATGTGAGACAGGGAATCACCCGTTGGATTGCCGGGTGGAAGCGGCGCGGATGGATCCGGGCCGGCGACCGACCGGTCCTGAACGTCGATCTTTGGCAGCGGCTCGACGCGCTGAACGCGGGGCACGAGGTTTCCTGGCGGTGGGTAAAGGGTCACAGCGGCCACGCCGAGAACGAAGCCGTGGACCGTGCCGCGAACGAGGCCATCGATGAGATGCTCGAGGAAGCGAGAGTCAGGGAGGACGCGGATCGGTGAGACAGGTAGTTCTCGACACGGAAACCACGGGGCTCGAACCGGAGCAGGGAGGACACCGGGTCATCGAGGTGGGTGCGGTTGAGATTGTCGACCGCAAGATCACCGGTCGTCGTTTGCAGCTCTACATCGATCCGGAACGCGAGATCGACGACGCCGCCTTCGACGTGCACGGGCTCGATGCCGAATTCCTGGCCGGCAAGCCGAAGTTCGCCCAGGTCGCGGACGAATTCCTGGCATTCGTGGGCGACGCGGAGGTGATCATCCACAACGCGCCCTTCGATCTCGCATTCATCGACTACGAACTGAAGCTGCTCGACCGCCCCGGCGCAACCAAGCTCCTCGACGTCTGTACCGTGACCGACTCCCTGGCCATGGCCCGCCGCAAGCATCCCGGTCAGAAGAACGGCTTGGATGCGCTGTGCCGGCGCTACGAGGTAGACAACTCGGCGCGCGAACTGCATGGCGCGCTGTTGGACGCCGAAATCCTGGCCGACGTCTATCTGCGGATGACCGGTGGCCAGTTGTCGTTGTTCGCGGATGACGACGAGGCTCTAGCGGAGACCCTCGGCGCGCGGGAAATCGTCCGGTTGCCGGAGGACCGCCCTGCCATCGCCGTCGTATTGGCTTCTCCCGGGGAAATCTCAGCGCACGAGGCGTACCTGGACAACCTCGATGCCGATGCGGAAAACGGGGCTGTTTGGCGTCGGCGCGCGTCTGCGTCGGCTCCCTGAATGACGGGACGGGACAAGCCCGTCCACTACAGGCCCCAGGTTACGAAGATCCAGCCCGTGATTCCCATGGTGATCGTGTAGGGCAGCGCCATGACAACCATGCGTCCATAGGACAACCGGATCAGGGGTGCAAGCGACGACGTGAGCAGGAACAGGAATGCCGCCTGGCCGTTGGGCGTGGCCACGCTCGGGATGTTGGTGCCGGTATTGATGGCCACTGCCAGGAGATCGAATTGTTCCCGGTTGATGATGCCGGCGTTGAACGCCCGCTCCACCTCGCCGATATACACCGTCGCGACGAACACATTGTCGCTGATCATCGATAGCACGCCGTTGGCGATGTAGAACACACCGGGCTGCTGGCTGGCCGGTAGGGTAAGGACGTAGTCGATCACGGGCTGGAACAGTCCCTGGTCCGATATCACCGCGACGATGGCGAAGAACACGCACAGGAGCGCGGTAAACGGAAGCGCTTCCTCGAAGGCATGGCCGATGCGATGTTCCTCGATGATGCCGTTGAAGGCGGTCTGCAGGACGATAATGGACAGGCCGATCAAGCCGACCTCGGCGACGTGGAAACCCAGAGCGAATACCAGGAACACGGCGGCGATGCCTTGAACCACCAAGCGGGCGTTCTCCTGGCGGGTGCGCTTCGCGGACTCCTCCGCGTCGTACTCCTGAAGAATCTCAAGCACGGTCGGCGGGATCCCAACGCCGTATCCGAACCACTTGACCCGCTCCAACAGGAGGCAGGTGACAAGCCCGACGACGAGGACCGGCATCGTGACCGGTGCCATTCGTAGGAAGAACTCCAGGAACACCCATCCCATGCGCTCGGCGATCAGGATGTTCTGCGGTTCGCCGACGATGGTCGTGACCCCGCCCAATGCCGTGCCCACCGCCGCGTGCATGACCAGGTTGCGCAGGAAGGCCCGGAACTGATCGAGATCCTCGCGATGCAGTTCCGGAACCTCCGCATCGAGTTGGACCCCGCCCGAGGCGATCCGGTGGTACACGCCGTAGAAGCCCACGGCCACGCTGATGACCACGGCGATTACCGTCAATGCGTCTAGGAAGGCGGACAGGATCGCGGCCACGAAACAGAACATCACCGACAGCATGGTTTTGCTGCGCAGCTTGACCAGCAGTTTCGTGAAGGTGAAAAGGAGAAGCTCCTTCATGAAATAGATCCCGGCCACCATGAAAACCAGCAACAGGATGACCTGCCAGTTGTGCAGGACTTCGTAGGCGACGCCGCCGACCAAGTGGCCCGCATCGTCCTTTACGCCCGTGGTCGTAAGGCCCATGAACAGGGCTTCCAACGCCAATAGGCCGCCCGGTTGAAGGGGGTAGCACTTGAGAGCCATGGCCAGCGTGAAGATGAACTGCAGGACCAGGGCCCAGCCGGCGACATAGCCGTCGAAAAGCCAGTAAAGGAAGGGATTGGCTATTAGGAAGCCGATGATGGTCCACTTGTACCAAGGCGGTGCCTCGCCGAGGAAGTTCGTCCAATAAGCTGCCCACCAGGCGGAATCGCGGGAACCTATTGACTGTGCCATGTGCACTCCTTTCGTCAGCCGGGCACGCCAAAACCTTGGACTTGCCGCACTAGCGACCAATCCGACACACTCGTGGGGATGAGCCTTCAACGGCCCGAGTATAGCAACACGCAGGTAACGCTTTTGTTCGATGCACGTCCCTCGAAGTTCGTCTCCGAGACCCAGCCTCCCGCCAGCCTGGACATCGCGGGTGCCCTGTATTTCGTCTGCCTCGGCGACGACATGCTGTCCATCAGCGAGCAGGGCGTTCCCCGACCGGTGACCGCCGACGAGTTCCGCTGGGTCGACCTCGAGGTCGACTACAAACCTGCGACGCCCTCGGTGCGACCGGTAGCGTTCCAGAGGGATTTGCCGTGACGGGATTGCGGGCCTGGCTGGGACGTGTGGAACCCGATTTCTTCTCCCTGGCCGGGCGGGCCAAGCAGATCGTCGAGTGGCACCGGGACCATCGGCACTGCGGACGTTGCGGCGCGGACAACCAGGATCACCCCACGGACCGCGCCAAGCTGTGTCCCTCGTGTGGTCTGACCACCTATCCGCGGCTCTCGCCAAGCATCATCGTCCTCGTGCGCCGGGGTGAACAGATGCTCCTCGCGCGCAATGCCGCCTGGCCGACGAGCATGTTTTCGACCCTGGCTGGTTTCGTGGAACCGGGCGAGTCGATCGAGCAGACCGTGCACCGGGAGGTTGGCGAGGAGGTCGGACTAGCCGTCGGGAACCTGCGCTATATGGGTAGCCAATCCTGGCCTTTTCCCAACTCCCTGATGCTCGGTTTCCATGCCGACTACCGGGCTGGCGAGATCGTCTGCCAAGATGGCGAAATAGCCGAGGCGCGCTGGTTCCACTTTTCCCAGCTGCCCAATGTACCCGGCGGCACGGCGATTTCGCGCTGGCTGATCGATGCGTTCGTGGCGGAGATGTCGAGACAGGACGCCCGCAACGCATAACGATCGGTCACGGCGGCGGCGGCGCGGTGTCCGCGCCAGACCGGAAGAGACCGAGCAGGACGAAGGCCAGGGGAAGGTGGCCATCGGATCGGAATCGGCCGTCCAGGAAAGCGGCGATGGGATCCTCCCTTCCGGTTAGCACGGCGAGGGCCGTTTCCGCGCTGTCGAAGACGAATGTCACGTCGGCCTTCAGGGTCGAGTCGAAGGTGACGCCCCGATCGGTGACCGCCAAGGCCGTGAGACGGGTTTTGCCGGTTGCGATCGCCATCGTTGCGTCTACCCCGCCGTGGATTCGCGAGGGGGCTTGGCGGGCTAGCCGGGACTCTAGATCTACGCGGGTCACAACGGGGCGCGCGGAATGCAGCCGGAGGTGGTCTCGAACCCGTGGAGGAGGCGCCTACCGAAGTCGGCTTTGCTCCGGGACGTCCGGTATGGAATCATCATTGGCGTGCTCCGTCCGAACTGCGGTCTCACGGTCGCACAGCGCGGCGGATGGAACGATACAATAGACTCGCACGGCCCCGGTGGCGGATTTTGGTTAGACGCGCCCGACGAAAAGCCGGGTGGGCCAAGTGCCCATGAGGGTTCAAGTCCCTCGCGGGGCACCCACTTCCAATTGTCGCCGTACATTGGCACACGCGATTACTTTTGGCAGGCCGAATGCCGGGGTGGCCATCCTACCTCCCCGCGCTCGATGGATGACTCCCGGCAGGTGCCGCGGCCCGAGTTGCCGGACATCCGGCTAGAATCTGTCCGCATCGACTGCCCACAGGAGAAACCATGCAAACGGTCAAGGTCGTCTTCCCCGATCACCTGACGTCCAACACGGGGGGCGTTCGCGAGATCGACGTGGAGTGCCGCAACTATCGTGGGCTCGTGCGCGTTCTGGAGGAAAGGTGGCCGGGCATCGAAGAGGTGCTGACCAAGACCGCCGTGGCCATCAACGGACAGATCTACCAGGACGCCTGGCTCGAGCCGATCGCCCCGGGCAGCGAGGTGTTCTTCATGGAGCGGATCGAGGGCGGTTGACTCGGTCGGCCGGGGGGTCTTCGCCCAGGCGGGCGAGCATCTGTCGGGCCTTTTGCCGCCAGGACTCGTCCGGATGCCAAAAGGCCGTTTTCCTCAAATGCGGGACGGCCTGCTTGGGCTCCCCGGATCGTCCGTAGGCCTCGCCGAGGTAGTAGTGGATCTGCGGCGACCACGGCGCGCGGGCATACGCGGCGCGGAGGTATTCGAGTGCATCGACGGGACGTTCGACGTAAAGGCTCAAGATGCCAAGTCCGTAGGCGGCGGCGACCCGATGGCGGTCGGATGTCAATGCCTCGGTGTAGAGACCGATGGCGTTGGCCAGCGCATCGCCGCAGTCCGCGCTCCCCGACTGGCACCCGAGAACCTCCGTTTCCGCCATTCGGACGATGGCGGCAGGATGGGTCGGATCGACACGATACGCCTTGCGTGCCAGTTCCGACGCGCGGCTGCCCGATACGACTCGCGACAGGCCGACCAGGGCATCGACCTGGTCGGGGTTGCCGGCCAGGATGCTCTCGTAGAGTTCGACGGCGAACCGAGGATGGTGGAAAGCCGCCACCTCCGCGAGCTGCTGACGTGTCTCGACGGCGTCCAGGCAGTCGCGACGGAACGCCATCCTATCCCGTGTTTCCGTCCGGAACTGGAATACCGGCAATTGGTCCTTGTCGTAGTAGTTCCTAAGGCGTCTCTTCAGACCCTCGACGTCGAGCCCCAGCGACGACTCCATCGCCTCCTCGCTGCTGAGCCCGTCGTCGATGGCGGCAAGCATGTCGCCGAGCCTGCTGGCATAGCGCTCGCCGTTGTCGTCCTCGGCATGGTGCAGGAACCGCACGATCGCCCAGGCGAGGCCATAGACCTCCGACAGGTCGTGGCGCCGTGGATCCAGCCGGAACCGTTCGCCGATGACGTCGGGAATGCTGAGTCCAGGGAGCAGGAGAACGCCGCGCAGGTAGGCGTACGGTATCCGGCCGACGGTCACGACGCCGGCCGGGTCGATGCTGAGCGTCGACAGGTAGGATGCAAAGCCCTCCTCGTACCAGATCGGCAGATTGAGGGTCGCTCGGCTGCGCACCAGGTAGTGGACGTACTCGTGGAACGTGTTGCGATTGAGGTGTTCGCCACTCGGGTCGGGCCCCGATGCGAGCAGGCTCTGGTCGAGCGACGGGCGAGTGAACCCGGCGACATGGGTGCTGTTGAAGACCGTCGCGAAGTCCCGGGCACGTTTGAATGCGATGACCTTGATCGGGGGAGCGGCCTCACGGGCGCGCCCGGGCAGCAGGGCACTTGCCGCGGACCGGAACCGGTCGAGTTGAACGACCAATTCCAAGGCCCTTTCCCGGGGTAGGTCGGACACCAGCTCGAAGTGGTCGGTGTAGGTGACACACCAATCGCGGTCGTCGACGTTGGCGCAAATACCCGTTGACGCCGTCAGGGCGGCGAATGCGGCGAGCGCGCGGTGCGCGGTCGAGGTGGTCATGGAGGCGTATGCCGCCGAGGCAACGCAGGGAGGCGGTTGCGGCCGACGCCGATGTGCGTGAACCCGAGCCCCGCGAGCATTTCGGGGTCGTAGAGATTGCGGCCGTCGAGGATGACCGGCTGCTTCAGCGCGGTCTTGATGGCGTCGAAGTCGGGACTCCTGAACTCGTTCCACTCCGTGACCACCACGAGCGCGTCGGCACCGCAGAGCGCGTCGTTTCGGTGCCCACAGAGGACCAGGTCGTCCCGAGGACCGTACAACCTCGCGGCCTCCGCCAGCGCGCCCGGGTCGTAGGCCCGCACCGTTGCGCCGGCCGCCCAGACCGCCTCCATGAGGACCCGGCTAGGGGCTTCGCGCATGTCGTCGGTATTGGGTTTGAAGGATAGGCCCCATAGCGCGAGGGTGCGGCCCGAGAGGTCGTTGCCGAAGTGTTCGTTGAGCCCATCCACGAGAATCCGCTTCTGCCGCTGGTTCCC
>JAPOYW010000158.1 GCA_026706425.1 Gammaproteobacteria bacterium | reverse complement strand
GTTCGGCGCAGCGTTCCGGATTTCCCGTTATCGCGAGCGGCCCTTTCGGGTCGCCCATGTGGCCGCCGAAGATGCGCTGGGCCTGATCGGCCATCGGACCGGCCCGCTCGGCGTCCGGCGCGATGGTGACCAGGCACTGCTGGCTGGCGACGATCTCGTCGGGATTCCGGCCGATCGCGTCGCAGTGGCGGTGCAGCACGTCGATCTTGCGGTCGAGCACCGCCTGCTGGCCGGCCAGGTTGTTCCAGATGTCGGCTTCCCGCGCGGCGATCTTCATGGTGACCTGTTCGCCGGCACCGCCGATCAGGATGGGCACGTCGCGCGGTGGCTTGGGCTGGCAGACCACGCCGCTGGCCTTGACGTAGTCGCCGTCGAACGTGACCTCCTCCTCGTCCCCCCACATCCGCTTGAACAGTGCGACCGTCTCCGCGAGTTGCTTGAGGCGTTGCCCCGTGTCGTGGAACGGCATGCCGAAGTCCGTGAACTCCCGGGGCATCCAGCCACCGCCGAGCCCGGCGATGACGCGTCCGCCGGCGATGTTGTCGACGGTTGCGATCACCTTGCCGAGCTGCGCGGGGTTGCGCATCCCCGCCGGCGTCACCAACGTGCCGAGTTCGACGCGTTCCGTAATGGCGGCGACCGCCGCAATCATCGACCAGGCCTCGAGGATGGGCAGTTGCGGCGACTGCGGGCCGTAGAGGTGGTCGCATACCCAGACCGAGTCGAATCCCATCGACTCGAAGGCGCGGGCCGCGCCGGCTGCCGCGACCCACGGGCGCTTGATCTGGGGTAGCGTGACGCCGAAGTGGGTCATTGCGTTGGCGGTCATGGTGGTCCTCGACGGTTGCGGTTTGGATGCAGGGCCAGCGTATCATCAAGTACGGCTCTGTTAGGGACACCCACATGGCGCAGATCGAGTTCGAGGTCGTCGAGGGATGGGAGAAACTGCCCGAGGGTTGGAGTTTCGTCGAGGTCGCGGGCGTGGCGACGGATTCCAGGGATCGGGTCTACGCGTTCAACCGGGGCGAGCACCCGATGATCGTGTTCGATGCCGACGGCAATTTCCTCGATGCCTGGGGCGAAGGCGTGTTCGCCAATGCCCACGGCATCTACATCGGTCCGGACGACCGCGTCTACGCGGCCGACAACGTCGATCACACGGTGCGTATCTTCGCACCGGACGGGACGCTGCTCCGGACCCTGGGCGAGAAGGACAAGCCCGCCGACACGGGGTTCGTGCCGGGGCGGTCGGCGGTGCAGTTCGGCGGAGGGCCGTTCAACCGCGTGACCAACGTGGCGTTGTCGACCGACGGCGAGATGTACGTGGCGGACGGCTACGGCAACGCCCGGGTCCACAAGTTCTCGGCGGCCGGGGACTACCGGTTCTCCTGGGGCGAACCGGGCCGCGGCCCCGGCGAGTTCCGTCTGCCGCACGCCATTGCCGTGGATCGCGACAATACGGTCTACGTCGCGGACCGGGAGAACTCGCGCATCCAGGTATTCAAGGCCAACGGCGACTACGTCAAGGAGTGGGACCACATCGTCCGCCCCGACGACCTCTACATCGACGATGACGACATCCTCTACGTGGCCGAACTGGGCGAGATCGCGGGACAGAGCCCGGATCACGAGATCCTGCCGCACACTCCCCATGCGCGGGTGACGGTCATGGACTTGGACGGCGAGGTCATCACCCGCTTCGGAGGCAGGGATCCGGTGCGACCGGGCAGCTTCTTCGCCTCCCACGGAATCTGGTCCGACTCCAAGGGCGACCTCTACGTCTCCGAAGTGGTCTACAGCGGCGGCGGCAACCGGGGTCTCGTGCCGCTCGACTGCCACTCGCTGCAGAAGTTCGCGCGCATCCGGGCCGAGTGATCAGGCGCCGTCCGTGCCTCGGTACACCGTGGCCGCACTCGGACGAGTATCCGCGTTGTGCGTGCTAGGCATGGCGGTGTCCGTCGCGGCGGTGGAGTCGTTGACCGTCAAGGTGCACCGCAAGATTCCGCACGACCCGGCGGCCTACACCCAGGGTCTCGTGTGGTGGCAGGGAAAGCTCTACGAAAGCACCGGGCGGCGCGGCCAATCCCAACTGCGCCGCATCGACCCGGCCACGGGCACCGTCGAGCGCCATGTCCGGATTCCGGTGTTCTTCTTCGGCGAGGGGCTCGCCCGGGAGGGGCAGCACCTTCTCATGTTGACCTGGAAGGCCGAACAGGCGTTCGTGTTCGGGCTGCCGGGCCTCGACCGCGTCGGAACGCTCCGCTACCGGGGCGAAGGCTGGGGCCTTTGCCACGATGGCCGCCGATTCGTAATGAGTGACGGTTCCGAGGTGTTGAGATTCCGGGACAGCAAGTCGTTCGCCGTGGTCGGACGGGTGGCGGTGACCTTGGAAGGGTCGCCGCTGGCGAACCTGAACGAATTGGAATGCGTCCACGGCGAGGTCTACGCCAATGTCTTCCATCGCGACACCATCGTACGAATCGATCCCGCGACGGGACGCGTCACGGCTCGTGTCGACGCAACGGGTCTACGCGATGCGGGGGAGGCCCAGGGCGCCGACGTGCTGAACGGCATCGCCTACGCCCCCGAGCTGGAACGGTTCTTCGTCACCGGCAAGCTATGGCCTGCCATGTTCGAGGTGACCTTCGTGGGCGAGCCTGGCGCTGGCACGCCGGTTGGATCCAACGGACCAGACTGACGGCTATTTCGCGTCTCTGCGCCGGCGCACGGCCTCGGCGAGTTCGCCGAGACAGGCCACGGTGTCCTCCCAGCCGATGCAGGCATCTGTGACGCTTTGGCCATAGACCAGTTCCGCGCCGAGGTTCTGACGGCCTTCTACGAGATTGCTCTCGATCATGATGCCCATGATCTTGTCCTCGCCGTCGGCGATCTGGCCCGCGAGGTCCTGGCAGACGGCGATCTGACGACGGTGATCCTTCTGGCTGTTGGCGTGGCTCGCATCCACCATGAGACGGTCGTTCAAGGAGCCTTGTTCGAGGATCCGGCTGGCGTAGTGCACCGAGGGGTTGTCGAAGTTGGTTTTGCCGCCGCCGCCGCGGAGGATGATGTGGCAGTCGTCGTTGCCGGCCGTCGAGAAGATGGCCGAGTGGCCCGCCTTCGTGACAGAAAGGAAGATGTGCGGATGCAGGGCCGATTTCACGGCATCGGCGGCGACCTGGATGTCGCCATCGGTACTGTTCTTGAACCCGGTGGGGCATGACAGTCCGGAGGCAAGCTGGCGGTGGATCTGGCTCTCGGTGGTCCGGGCGCCGATGGCCGCCCAGCATACGAGGTCGCCGACGTATTGCGGCGTGATGGGATCCAGGTATTCCGTGCCCGTGCCGAGGTCCATGCCCACGATGTCGCGCAGCAGCGCCCGCGCCGTGTGCAGTCCGAGGTTTATGTCGAAGGAGTCGTTTAGATCGGGATCGTTGATGAGCCCCTTCCAGCCAACCGTGGTCCGGGGCTTTTCGAAATAGACGCGCATGACGACGAGCAGGTCCCGGGCCAAGGCGTCGGCCTGTTCCTTCAATCGCCCGGCGTATTCGCGCGCGGCGTTCGGATCGTGGATGGAGCACGGCCCGACGATAACCAGCAGGCGCGGATCGCGTCCGGCGATGACGTCGCTGGCGTGGCGGCGGACGTTGAACACCAATGTCGAGTGCTCCGGCGCAAGCGGCAGTTCGTCGATCAGTTCGGAGGGGGCGCGTACTTCCGCCATGCCGGTGATCCGAACGTCGTCCGTTAGGTATTGCATTCCTCTTGAGTCGATACAGGGAAACGAACATGCAAACTTAGCGCGTACATGGCCGGATGTACAATTGCGGCGCATGACGACTCGTTCGCGTTCGGCGTATTTCCAAGCTCTTGGCATCGATGTCTGGGTACGTCGTGGCAAGCGCACCGCTTCGGCGCAAGCCCTCGCGACGAAGGGCGACATCCGCGCGCCGGCAACGCCGGTGCCCCGGCCGGCGCAATCGCCCGTCGGGCAACCCCGCCAATCGCCGCCTCGCAGGCCCGCGCCGGCACCGCCCGGGCCTAGAGCCGAGGAGGCGTTCCGGGTCCGATGCTTCCACTACGGGCGCGTATTCGCGGCGATATCCGCGGACGCGTGGCCCATGCGCCGGTTGCTCCTCGATGTGGCCTGGGCGCTGAATGGCTTCGAGCGTGCCCGACGGCGAGACCTCGTGTTCGATTGGCCCCAACCCGGGGCGGTCGCGGATGGCGGCGCCAAGGCGTTCGGGGCGTTCGTTCGGCATCAGACCCGCACCCGGGAGGGAATTCGCGTAGTCGTCTCGGGCAACCATGTCGCGGCGCTCCTCGGCCTGGCGGCACCGAACGAGTCCTGCATCCTGGACGGTCGTCTGTACGTACGGCCCGATGCGTTGGATGCGGCGGGCAAGCGCAGGCTTTGGTGGTTGATTCGGGAACTGGATGGACTGGCATGACCGTCGCCAGCCCGGTCGTGCAGCTATAATCCGCCGCCTTCTGGAAACTCCACAGACCTTTGAACGTTTCGTCCACGGCGCGTGCCGACTCCCGTGCCAACGTGGCAACCCCGGCCGATGTCGCGCGCGAAGTGGCGCGACGTCGTACCTTCGCCATCATCTCCCATCCGGACGCGGGCAAGACCACCGTCACCGAGAAACTCCTGCTGTTCGGCAATGCGATCGCCCTTGCGGGCACGATCAAGGCGCGCAAGTCGAACCGCCACGCCGCGTCGGATTGGATGGCCATGGAACGCGAACGGGGCATTTCTGTTACGACGTCCGTGATGCAGTTCGACTACGGCGGGCGCGTGGTCAATCTGCTCGATACGCCGGGCCATGAGGATTTCTCCGAGGACACCTATCGGACGCTTACCGCTGTCGACTCGGCCCTGATGGTCATCGACGGAACGAAGGGGGTCGAACCGCGGACCATCAGGCTGCTCGAGGTCTGCCGGCTGCGCGACACGCCCATCATGACCTTCATCAACAAGCTCGACCGGGAGATCCGCGAACCCCTCGAGCTCATCGACGAGATCGAGGACATCCTGCAGGTCGAGTGCGCACCGATGACCTGGCCGATCGGTGCGGGACGGTCGTTCCGGGGCGTCTACCATCTCGGACTCGACCGGATCATCCGCTACGCACCCGGCGTCGGTGACCGTGTTCACCGCTTCGACTCGATAGACGGCCTCAACAGCGACGAAGCCCGGGAATGGCTGGGTGACGACCATCGCCCGTTCGTGGAGGAAGTCGAGCTTATCGAGGGCGCCAGTCACGGCTTCGACCGGCAGGCGTTCCTGGAAGGCACCCGGTCGCCGGTGTTCTTCGGTACGGCGCTTGGCAACTTCGGAGTCAGGGAGTGCCTCGACCACTTGGTGGAGCAGGCGCCTCCGCCCGGCGAACGCGAGACGGCGGATCGTGCCGTCGATCCCGGGGAGGAACCTTTCACGGGGTTCGTATTCAAGATCCAGGCGAACATGGATCCCCGGCATCGGGACCGGATCGCCTTCCTCCGGGTTTGTTCGGGCCGCTACCGCCAGGGCATGCGCATGCGCCACATCCGGCTTGGCAGGCAGATGAAAGTGACGGACGCCGTCACCTTCATGGCGGGCAGCCGGGTGCGCGCCGACGAGGCGTACGCCGGGGACATCATCGGATTGCCCAATCACGGCGGGATACAGATCGCCGACACCTTCAGCGAGGGCGAGCACCTCAAGTTCAGCGGCGTTCCGAACTTCGCTCCCGAACTGTTCCGCCGAGTGCGGCCGCGCAATCCGTTGAAGTCCAAGCAGCTGGATCGGGGTCTGCGCCAGCTTTCGGAGGAAGGCGCGACGCAAGTATTCTTTCCGCTGATGACGAACGACATCGTGATCGGCGCCGTGGGCACGCTGCAGTTCGACCTCGTGGCCTTCCGCCTGGACGACGAATACCGGGCGGACTGCGTGTTCGAGGCGAGCAACATCTTCACCGTGCGCTGGGTCACCGGCGAAGCCGACGACGTCGCCGAACTCAGACGGCGCCATGCCGATCGGCTGGCCTTGGATGGCGGCGGCTGCCTTGCCTACCTCGCGCCGACGCGGGCGAACCTGGCACTCGCCGAAGAACGCTGGCCCAGGCTGCGTTTCGCGGCGACGCGCGAGCACTGATCGGACGGACGACCTTGGACCTTCCGCTAGCGGTGGCACACCGGTATGACGGATGATGGTGACAATACGGCATCGAGACCTGACTCGAGTGAGAACCCTTTGCCGCGTTCGCTGAGACTAGGAGAAGACCTGCAACGCTTCCTCGACGGCGGCGACGATCCCGTGGAGGGCGCCCTGATCGTCGCGGGCATCGTCGACGAGATCGCCGACGCCGACTGGGCACGCCGCGAGATCGGACGTCTCGCCAACGCCATCGAGTCCTTGGGCGGGGTCACGCCGCGCCGCGTCGTCGAACTGTTCGCCGGACAGGGATTCCGGGGCGCCGACGACAACTACTACGATGTGGCCAACAGTGTTCTCGACCACGTCCTGCGCACACGGCGAGGCATCCCCATCTCGCTCGGCGTGGTGCTCATCGGCATCGCCCGGCGACTCGGTCTCGACGCGCTGGGCGTCAACTTCCCGCGCCATTTTTTGGTAACCGTTGGCGATCTCCTCGTCGATCCGTACGCGGCTTCGCCGACTTCCGTCGAGAACTGCCGGAGATGGCTCAAGGAGAACAACGTGGACGAAGCCGGTGCCTTCAACATCGCGGACGCCGGGGACATCGCCATGCGCATGCTGAACAACGTACGCATGCTTGTTCAACGTCAAGGCGATTTTTCGCGGGCCCTTGAGATATCGGACTACCAATTGCTCATCGCGCCGGATTCGTACGGCCTGTACGTGGAACGGGCGGACGCATGGCTCGGCCTGCGCGCCCCGGAGATGGTCGTCCACGAACTGGAGCAGGCGGTTCGCCACGCGCCGGACGAAGCCATGGCGGAGCGACTGCGGGAACGCATCGGGCAGGCGCGCCGACTGCAGTCGGTCGTAAACTGATCGGACGACCGCCGCATCGGTGTCGCTAAGACGACCTCAGAGCTGCGCCGGAGACAGTCCAAACGCGTTCCTCGCGCCCGCACGTTGGCGATTCTGCCGCAATACCACCTACCCACTGCTACTAACTACCCTTTCGAGCAGGTGACAGCGCCACTTCGATTCGCTAGGGTCGTCTTCTCACCGTGAGGCGGGGACGTCTCGATGGGATTGCCTGAAAGTCTGCCTGGCGGGCGCACCTCCTGTGCCACCGTCTTCTTGAGAACCGTCAAACGACATCATTTGCTCGTG
The DNA here is from genome assembly GCA_026706425.1 of Gammaproteobacteria bacterium. Taxonomy (GTDB): domain Bacteria; phylum Pseudomonadota; class Gammaproteobacteria; order Pseudomonadales; family Azotimanducaceae; genus VXYL01. The sequence continues at coordinate 3,160 of JAPOYW010000158.1, read as the reverse complement.
TTTCCGGAGGCACCTCTCGACACAGGGTAGACCTCGGCGACCTAACCTTCTCCAGGTGCATCGATGTGATACGGACGCAGCCCGCAGCACAAACCCAACCTGCATTGCCTACTGGCTCGGCCTTGAAAGAACCCGGTCAGTCGGTCAACGACAGGCCTTTCTCGGTGGCATGCCACGCCGCGATCATGATCGGCGCATTGGCCATCGCGATCGCCCTGTCTTACGGGTCCTACGTCATCGGCTGTTTGACCGCAGCGTTGCTCTGCGGAATCTCCGAGGCCATCGGTCGCTGTGGAATGTCGCACATCGGGATGATCGCGCCTTCCGGACGGTTGCGCCTAGACTCTGGCTGAGATGCGGCCTTGCGTATTCCGCAGGGGGCATGGCCACGTCGTATTGCGTCGGGCTAGCGTTAGCCGCCCCCGGAACCCTTCTCAACGTCCAGACGTCGATATTGTTCTACGGCGGTCCGGCGCCGTCGCTGTTTTGATGCTCCTCCGCGAAACGGGATTAGTCGGCTTCAATCCGCCCCAGTGCGATCGGCAGACCGAAAAATCGTGGCTTTTCGAATTCGGGCATGTGACGGCGGCGGGAATGTGGGGCTCGCACATTGGGTTTGCGGTGACCACGGTCGTTACGCACGGCGGCCTCTACCCGTTGGTTCTGCTGGCGGTCGGATTGGGTCTGGGTTATGGGGAGTGGGTTCTGGTGTGTTTCTGGTGCGGCCGGATCATCCCGATGTGGCTTGCGCCCCGTCTTGTAGGGCGGAGTTCCGACGGTTCGGTCATTGCCGCGGCGCTGCGCCGTTCGGATCGTTCTTTTCGCGCCGTGGCCGCATGCGGCATCGCGGGTCTTGTCGCCGTGTGCGTTGTTGCCGTCTTGGAGTTCGTCGCAGCGTGACCGGCCCGCTCTACATCGCCCACGCCGGCCTTTGGCTCGCGGTTGCGATTCAAGGGATTGCAATCTGCGTGCTGCTGTATCGAACCAAGGAACTGCTAAGAGTCGACTAGCGTGGAGTCGATTAGAGCGAACTTTGAAGAAGGTGTCGCGTTCGTCGACGATGGCGAAAGCGGCCTATGGCAGGCGTTGGGAATAGCGAAGACCCCGTGTGCGATTCTGGTGGACGGCGATGGAGTGGTTCGAAGCCACGGTAAATTCGTCGAGTCGAACAGCGTGGCCACTACGGAGCCGTTCGATGGCTGATCTCGTCTGCCCGGTTGTTCAGATCGCTGTTGGCCTCTGCTTCGGGACAGCGGCTTTGGCGAAGGCCAGGGCATTTCAGTTCTTCGTGGAGGGGGTTGCCAGCTATCGCATGGTCCCTGAAATGGTCGTGCGGCCGTTTAGCGGGACGATCGTGGTGACGGAGGCTCTTGTCGCCGCCTGTTTCCTGAGCAGCGTTCTGGTAACACGGGCCGCCCTCGCGGCATCGTTCCTGTTAATCGTCTTCGGCGTTGCGGCGTTGGTCGCCCGGTTTCGTGGCGTCGCGACCGCCTGCTTCTGTTTCGGGGCCGACGGCGGCGAGTCGACGACGGCGAAGGGTCTGCTGCGGCTCCTCCTGCTGCTGGGCGGCGTCGTAGTTGCTTGGGGCTATCGAGCATCCGATTTTTGGAACGAGGCGGTTCCGACAATGCCCGGCTGGGAGGTGTTTCGTGGCCTCGATTCCCGTGCTGTTGGCGGCGGCTTGGGTCATAGAGATTCCGGAGTTGATTGCAGTCGGGAGACGCGAGCTTGCTAAAAAGGGGGGTTACTCGCGGTGAACAGGAGAAGAGAACGAACAGTAAAGACGCGATCCGGAGGCGTTGATGACGACCGTCTATCATCGAGGGGAAGACGTGACTTCCTTTATCGAACTGTCCGGGACACCGTGGTGGCCCGAGCCCGGGGACGATCCTTGCGATCCGGTAGAACCCGCCGCATCCGAGACAACGAACTAGATGATGTCCGCAAAGCTGATCGCCGCCCTGCCATTCGTCTTCTGTTGCGGATTGGCGGACGCCTGCGACACGTTCACGATCAGCGGGCGCGAGGCGGATCAGGGGTCCGGCGGTGTCACTTGGATAGGCGTCTTTGAGAACCCCGTAACCGACCGGGCCGAGCCGGTCGAGTCGACATGGGTCGAACAGGGGAGTTCGAGCTGGAGGTGCCGTGCGCCGAATCGGTGACGCTTCTGGCGGTGCGGAAGGGCGCGGTTCCGCTGGCGAGACAGATCGTGGGGTCCGTGCCGACAGCGGTCGAACTGCGGTTCGTCTCGGGCCTTTCGCTGACGGGTTCCGTACATTCCGACGAGAACCTCCCGATCGGCGGGGCGCGGATCTCGGTAACGCGGATCGCCGAGACGGCGGTTCGGCTCCCGAAGTCGCTGACGACCTGGCGTAGTTCGAAGGACGGCGCCTTCGTCGCCGGAGGGCTGGTGCCGGGAACCTATCGCGTCGCCGCCACGGCGGACGGGCACGTGTCGGCGGAGTTGGCGGAGGTGGTCGTCGGGGGAGGCGGCGCGAACCGTGTCGCCATGCGGCTTCCCCGGGCGTTCTTCATTGCGGGCCGGGTGGTCGACACGTCGGGGCTGGCGGTGGCGGGGGCAGAGATACAAGCCGCGCGAGCGACGGGTAACAGCGATTCCGATGGGGCGTTCCGCATCGGCCCGTTCCGGAAGGCGCAGAGGATATATGTTTCCGCGCGGGCGAACCTTAGGCGTTCGGATGCCGAATACGTTTTTGGCGCCGATGGGCGACTTGATTCTGACGCTCCGCCACGCGGTAGAGATCCGTGGCTCGGTGTCGAACGCCTTCACGGGCGAACCGCTGGACGATTTCGCGCTGGCGGCGTACGACGGGGAGATTCGGTCTTTCGCATTCCGGGATGCTGCGGGCGAGTTCTCGGCGGTGGTTCCTGCGCACACCCGTCAGGTCGCGATCAGCGCGCCTGGATTCGCGCCGTGGTACACGCTTGTCGACTTTGGTTCCGGGGGTGGCGAACATCGTGTCGGCGATGTCGCGCTCGAGCCGGAACGGATCGTGACCGGCAAGGTTCTCGACGCGGCATCGGGGCGTCCCGTGCGAGCCTGGGTGCGACGTTGGTTCGACACCCGCGACTTCCGGAGCGGACTTCTCGACCCTGCCAGCCGGCAAGTGCCTTATGCGTGGACCGACGAGGACGGGGG
>JAPOYW010000014.1 GCA_026706425.1 Gammaproteobacteria bacterium | reverse complement strand
TCGCCTGAAAAAACTTGACTCAGGTGTAAACTTGCGCCCCGCTCAAGGAATCTAGCTCGAATCGAATGCCGAACGTGAGCGCAGCAGCGCGATGGTCGGGATGAGGAATACGGCACCGGCGACCGTTCCCGCGGCCCAACCAGCGCCTCGTGGGTCGATGACGTTCCAGAGGAACATTGCAACGGCAACTTGCGCCACGTAGACGGCGGCCCAGGGCCACATCCAGCGTTTCATCTTCCAGAACCCGTAGGCACCAGCGGCGTAGATCAGCCAGTGCAGGGGTTCCGTCGCTTTCGCCCACCAACCACGCAACGTGAATCCGAGCCACACCTCTTCGTCCGCGGCCACGGGCTTCAGGAACAGGTCGAAGGGCAGGTAGACCAAGGTCATGTAAAGGCAGAAGACGAAAAGGAGGTTCATCCACCAGCGGCGCTTCGACCACTCGGCCGCGACCCATGCAGCGACTCGTCCCATCGATTCGACCCCAAGCACTCGATGCGACTATCTTAGGGGGTCGCGGATTGCATCGGAGCAAATGGATGAAACGCATTGCTATTGTCGTCGCAGTTCTTGTCGTCGTTCTATATCTCATCGCCATCGTTGTGCCGGTCGATCCCGTGGAGCGACGTCCCGGCACGAGTCTCAGCGGCGACCTCGCAATCGACCAGAATACGGATTGGGCGTTCGTCGAGGGACGGACCCGTGCATGGGTCGAGACGCATACCCGTTACCTTGTTCCCCACTCGATTACCGTTTCCGCATGGGCGGAGGACGGGAAACTCTATGTCGGCTGCCGGGAATGCGACACCAAGGTCTGGCCGCGGAACGTGGCGCGAGACGACCGCGTGCGCATAAGGATCGGCGACTCGATCTACAAACGACGCGCTGTCCGCATCACGGATCCCGACGAGAGGGCGGCCGTGCTGGGCACCGCGGCTGGCCGACCGGGACTTGCTGTCTACCGGATGGATCCCCGGTGACTTTGTCATCGACGCGCTTATCGGGCAGAATGCGTGCCCTCAAGCGGGAATAGCTCAGTGGTAGAGCACAACCTTGCCAAGGTTGGGGTCGCGGGTTCGAACCCCGTTTCCCGCTCCAAGCATCGCCCCGTCTACGGCGCGCACCGGATCTAGCCCCCACGGACCGCAGCCACGAGATCGGCTATGTCCGCCACTTCGATCAAGCGGACCTCGTCGTCTTCGCGACGAGGGAGCTCACCGTATGACTTCGCATCGTCGGGATCGCCTCAACAACCGCCTTGTCGGTGCCCGCCATGGCAACATTTGACTTCATTTCCTGTTCTTAACCCTATGAATTGATTTTATCTTCATGCCGATCCAATGAAACGACCACTTGCCTTTCCGCACCCCAATGCCCCTTCGGCCGAGTTCGCCTTTCCCGAAGCCGACATCGAATAGCCGGGAACCGTCATGACCCGAAACACGCTGGCAAGGGCGAATCAACCCGGTCACCACGATGATCGGCGCCAAGTCCCCCAGCGCATCGACGAAGCGGCGCAGTATCGAGCCGGCAAGAGCGCCGGGGAGCCGGCCAAGCGCCCGGAAGCTACTTGCCTGTCGGGTCGCGGTCGTTGAAACCAGGGAGAGTCTGACGAACCGCTAGAGGGAATGGTTGACCAGCAGCAGCTCCTGTCTGTTGCCCTGCAACAACGTCGCGGCCGCATTGGTGAACGGCCAAAGCGTAGCCTCGAGATCCTTCCAGGTGCGGACATAAGGAACCTTACCGGGGTCCCGTTCAACCAGGAGCTTGTCGACCGATTCGATACCGAACGTCAGCCCCTTGTAGGGGACCGACTGGGAGAACGCAAAAAACGCGTGACCGCGGCAATCCTCGTTCAAATGATCCGTTACCACCCTAGCAACGCGTTCGAGACTATCGCCGTTGAGGTAGTTGAGGACATCCCAGAATAGGCAGACGTCGAACCTGATGTCGGTCGGCAAATCCAAGCCGGTGCCCTCGTCTTCCTCGCCGTCCGCATCGAGAAGACCGGCGAAGTAGACCTGGCAGCTGAACTGGTTAAAGAACCGAACGCTCTGGGGTGTTGGCGACCCCAGATCAAGAACCGTGAACTTGCGCTCCCGACCAACCAGCTCGAACGCACGAGGCAGGAGCGCGGACGACATTCGCATGGCGGCGTCGCACCGCGCTCAGGAGCGCGTCACGCGCGGGCGCGGCTTTCGGCGGGTTTGGCGCTGGTAGCCGACGCATCGCTTGAGACCGGGTTCTTCACGCCGCTAGCGGGCGCGTCAGTGGATTTGGCCGGTCCCTTCGCGTTCGACGCGCGCTTGGCCGCCTTGTCGATACCCTCGGGCTCCATGTCGATACGACCCTTGAACTTGGCACCGTCATGGAGAATCACCCGCGGGCTCAGGATGTCTCCGCGCATCGAGCCCGAGGCCGAGATCTCAACCTGATCCGAGGCCTTGATGTCCCCGTTCGCCTTGCCGTGGATGGTCACGTTCTTGGCCTTGATATCCGCTCGGATGTCGCCGGATTGGCCAACCACCAAGACGTTTTCCATCAACACCACCTCGCCGTTGAAGCGGCCTTCCAAGAGAATGTCCTCCTGAGCGGTCAACGTACCCTCAATGGTCACCGTGCGGCCGATGGTCGATGGGGTCGGTTTCGCAGGCGCGGCGGGTTGCCGAGGCTGCTCGGGCGATGGATTACGCTCAATACTCGGCGTTGAACTGCTGTCCTTGCGCTTGTCGAACATGGCTTCCCCCGTATTTCCAACGGCGCAATCATAACTGTTCCGATGCGAACCGCCAAAGGCTCGGCGTCATGACGCCACCAACCGCCGGAACGCACTCACCTCACGGTTCGGTGGGTGTCCCAAGCGCTCGCGGCGGTTCGGTGGGTGTCCCAGGCGCTCGCGCGGTGGGTGTCCCAGGCGCTCGCGCATCCACTGATTCGTCCGTGCCGCGGCCCTTGGGCACGGGCGCGAAATAGCCCACGACGAGCAGCAGCAAGCCGACCCCGAGGAACGAGACCACCCGGCTCAGGGTGCCCACGTTGCCCAGCTCCACGACAAACAGCTTGACGATCACGACACCCATCACGACCGCGCCGCCGATCCAGACCTCCCGGCGCTCCCGAACGGCACCGACGACCATGCCGGCGAGCCCTGCAGTGCCCCAAACCAAGGACAACCCGGCCTGGAAAATCGCCGACCCGGCGAGGGCGGCGGCGGTGAACGGAACCTCTGCGAAGTAGTGCACGCCCCGTGCCACTTCCATGGACAGGAGGATGAGGCCAACGAGACAGTACAAAGGCGCAATGACGCGCAAATCCCGCCGCCGGACCTCGGGGTCGAGCGAAAACCAAACGGACAAGCCCGCCACCACCGCGCCGATCGTCAGTGGGTTGAGCAGCGGCAGATAGCGAATCGGCGCGGCGCTCCCATCCGATGTCAGGCTCGCCGCGACGACCACCATGGCCGCCGCCACGGACACCACGCGTATGCCCGCAGTGGAATAAGCACTCCAGTACTGGTCGAGCGGCCAGGCCAGTTCCCTGCGTGCAGCGCCCGTCGCCCTTGCCAAGATCGCCGCCGACACGACGGCCGCAGCGAGGGGCCATTCCCCGTCGGCGACCGTCCCGACGAGCCACTGGGCTTCGCTGGCCGCCAACAACGCCAGCACCCAATACGTGCCGACGTGCCAGAACGGCGTCAGGTCCGGATAGCCGGATTCCCGGTAGCGGAGAAACACATACTGGGCGCCGAACGCGCAAGGCCAGGCGAACCAAGCCAAGTTCCCCAAGGGATGCTCGTCGGTGAGGATGGTCAGATCGAATGCAAGCAGCAGCACCATGGCAGGTAGCAGCATCAATCCCACGTCGTTGAGCCGCTGCCATCTCACCGCCCCTGAAACAATCATGGCCGCAATGGCCGAGACGGCCGCGAAGGCGAGACATGCGCTAGGAGCCAGTTCCTCCTCGGCGAACAGGACGATTTCGCGCCCACCGGCCCAGGACCACCACGCGATCGCCAAACCCTGCGCGATGTGCGTCCACACCAACCGCAAACGGGGCGACAACCTGCTGCGATCGAAGCTCCAGGCGATCATCCAGGCGGTTAGCGCCAACAAGGTCCCTGCCAGGAAGGAACCGTTCAATACGGGAGTCGTGGCCGGCTCGAACAGTCCGGCACGGGCATGGGCCACGATCGCGGCAACGTAAAGCGCGGCTGCCGCGAAAATCGGCAGCCGGGTGCCGTTGCGTACGCCGAACCACGCAACCGTCGCGGCTTGGACCGCCCAGGCCGCCGAGGTCCAGCGGTCGTCCAAGGCAAGCGGGAACGCCGTCGCCAGGAACAAGAGTGCCAAGGCACCGAAAGACATTGCCAGCAGGCGGAGATCCTTGATCCGCCAAAAGACTCCGGTCAGCACGGCGTAGAGCGCGGCCAGACCTCCCGCCGTCCACGCCAGCGCCGTATCGCTCTCCACGATCCGGGTCTGCAGCGTGAACCCGACCAACGGCGTCCCGAAGACCAGCGCGCTGTCGACGAAACCGCGCAGGGTGGGCGGGCGGCGCAGGGCGAAGAGGACCGCGATCCCGACGTACATCAACACGAAAAGGATGAGAAACGGCTCCGTCGTTTCGAAGTGCTCCGGGCGATAGCCCTGGTAGCCCCACAGGCTTCCGATCACGAAGGTGAACGTAAACCCAAGCAGGTTGAGGGGCCGCCACGCCTTGAACCAGGCGATGCCCAGGATCGCCGCGTTCAGCACGGCGTAGTAGCTGAAGAGCACCACATGACTCCCCGTCTCGGCGGCGGCGAGGAGCGGTGCTAGGAAGCCCCCAGCCACGCCCAACACGACCAGCACGCGAGAGTCCTGGGCCAGGGCCAAAATGCCGGTCGCCACGGTGACGCCCACCATGGCCGCGAAGGCGACCGTCGCAGGCAGGAGCGCGTAGAACCCGAACGCAGCATATGTCGTCAGGTAGAGAATACCCAAGCCCCCGCCCTGGAGGCTCAGCGCGTAGACCTCCCGCGTTTTCCGCAAGCGCAAGCCGACGGCCAGCATGGCGGCACCGAAAAGCGCGACCCCGGACAGGCGAGCCCACACGGGAAACGAGAACAGCTGCCGGTCGATGGCGTAGTTGATGAAGAATGCGACGCCAAAGAGAACCACCACGACACCGACCTTGACCGGTACGTTGCCGGTCGTGAACCACACCCTCGCAACGGCGAACCCACGACTCACGAAGGAGGCGCCGGGTTCCGGCTCTGGTTCCGACCGAGGCGGCGCCGGTGCCCAAGCGGGGTCGGTCGTCGGCGGCCGTGCCGGCACCGGGTGTTCGGCGTGTTTCCCGCCGGCCGACGTGACCGGTTCCGCCGTGCGTACGCCCGAGGTAGATAGGGGCGGCACAGGATGTTTCGCCCCCCGCTCGGTTTCCGCCTGCCAAGGATCCAAAACGTCCGGCTCTTCTGCAGACTCCAAGCGTTTGACGCGCCGGTTCAGATCGATGAGCCACCCACCAAGCGACCCGATCAGACCGCCGTAAAGCAGCGCTTGGCCGAAGGCTCCGCTGAGTGCACCGACCACCGCACCCACCAAGAGCCCCAACAGCATGGCGATCAGGACATAGACGTACACGTGGTTCCTCTCCACCGTTCGGACAGGATACTAGCCGCCGACGCCGGCTGGCTCGCGCACTTTCCTCCACATCGTAGCCCACAAGACCCTGGCGTCCCGTCTCGTAGGACTATGGTAGGACTATGGGTAGGACTATGGGACACCCACCGCCGCGTAGGACTTATGGGACACCCACCGTCGAGCGTAGGACGCATGGGACACCCACCGTCGACGTAGGACTCATGGCGTAGGACTCATGGGACACCCACCGTCGAGAGAGAGGGACCAAAGCGGCGCCAAGAGGGTGCCAATAGGGGGTGCCACTAGGGGACACCCACCGATCCCCAAGTTCCTCGCGCCTGCCCGAACCGGCGTCGACCGTTCAAACGCTGTGCCAAAATGGCAAGCGCCACGGGTGGCGGTCGGCGGTTTGGCGCTACCGTCGCCGTCGCGACCTTCAACTCAGGACAAGGATCAACGACATGAAACCTGTTTGCCTCGTCATTGGTGCCGGCGCCGGCATCGGCGGCAACGTGGCTCGGCGGTTCGCCCGGGAGGACTACCACGCCGTGCTGTGCCGCCGCAGCGACCAGGAAGGCCTCAAACGGCTCGTCTCGACGATTGAAGCGGAAGGAGGCACGGCTTCGGGCTACCTACTGAACGCCATCGAAGAGGGAAGCATCGAAAGTCGCGTCGAAGCTGTCGAGTCGGAGATTGGCCCCGTCGAAGTCGCCGTGTACAACCTCGGGGCGCAGATCGGGAACAGGTCTCTGGAGGATACGTCGCACAAAGCCTTCGAGATGGGCTGGCGGCTCGCCACGTTCGGCCTGTTTCGCCTCGCTCAGGTGGTCTGCCCCCTCATGGAAGGACGGGGTCATGGCACACTGCTGGTCACTTCAGCCACCGCTGCCATGCGTGGCAACCCCGGACAGCACTCGCACGCCGCCGCCATGGGCGGACGGCGGCTGCTCTGCCAGACCCTGAATGCCGAGTACGGCCCGAAAGGCGTCCACGTCGCCCACCTGGTCGTAGATGGAAGCGTCGACGCTCCCGACACGCTCGGCAAGATGCTCGGACCCGAGCGGTACCGGAAGCTGCGGGAAACCCGCGGCGACGGTCTCATGCAGCCCGACAAGATAGCGGACACGTTCTGGCACATAGCCCAGCAGCACCGCTCCGTGTGGACACACGAACTCGACTTGCGCCCCTTCTCGGACAGCCCCTGGTGGAACGAATAGTGCGCCGAGCACCGAGCATCGATCCGAACAGGCGGAGCCCGACGCTACCACTCCGACGTCGAGGATTGGCTCGCGCCGTATGAGGAAAACCCCCAAGTTCGGCCTAAACCGTTTCGACTGGACATCCACGGAAGCGTTCGCGGCCGACGTCAGGCGAGCCGAGGAGCTCGGTTTCGCCTACGCGCTCATTCCCTGGAATCCGCTGTCGCGCCCCGACCCCTACATGCAACTCGCCGTCGCCGCGGTGCGAACATCGCAAATACGGCTCGGGCTACTACTGGACAACCCCGTACTCCACCATCCAGCCACATCGGCGAGTTCCAGCGCGACGCTCGACGAGATCTCGGGAGGCCGAGCCCTTCTGACCTACGGTATCGGCGATACTGCCGTGCGCTGGCTGGGTCTGCACCCGGCACGGATCGCCGAATTGGAGGAAGCCACGGTCCTGGCGAGACGACTCCTCGCAGGAGAGCAAGTCGAAGTCGGAGCGGTTCGCCCCGCCCGCCTCCGACACGCCCGACCCGTCCCGGTGTGGATCGCGGCGGGCGGGCCGAAGACCATCGAGATGGCCGCGCGCGTGGCCGACGGCGTATTCCTCCGGGTCGGTCGGCACCCGGAAAACCTACGTCACGCCATGGCGCACCTCCGCCGCGGGGCAGCAACAACGGGGCGAAACCCTGACGACATCGGCATCGGTCTGATCTTCCACACGGTGACGAGCGACGACCCCGTCGAGATTCACGCCATCTCGCGCTCCATGGCGGCAGGGTACTACGAGTACTCGCCCGCCCTGTTCGAGATTCCCGGCTTGCTCTGGAACGGGCCACCGATCGACGACCTGAAGAAGCAGATCTATCCAGACTTCCATCACGCCCCCGACCTCCTGGCGTCGGGCAACCTCGTCCACTTCCTCGACGACGAGACCGCAGACTCGTTCTCGTTGTTCGGAACGGCGCAAGACATCGCCCGCCAGTTGCAGCGGGCCATCGAGATCACCGGAAGGGCTGACATCGTCGTTCCCCACCCGGTCCCAATGCCCAAACCCGGCGAACCGATCATTCGCGCACTGCGCTCGGCTCCTGACGGCGCCGACTACAAAACCTGGTTCGCTAGCGAAGTCATTCCGCTGTTGTAAGCGAAACGTTCGCGCGGGTACGGCGGCGCTGCGAAGTTAATGACGTAAGAAACGAGATCCCGCCCAAACGCAGGAACGTGGGCGACTGCAGACCCGCCCGGACGATCCGATAGATGCAGCCGGCTAACACCAGGAGGACCTCGCTCCTGCACCGGTCTCAAACGCGTGGGTACCCCCGACGAAACGACGGTGGGTGTCCCTTGCCAAACGCGCCTTGCCAAACGCGCCTTGCCAAACGCGCCTTGCCAAACGCGACACGACAAAACGGCGGTGGATGTCCCTTGCCAAACGTGCCAAAACCGCGGTGGGTGTCCCTCTACCAACCTCCGCGGTGGGCGTCCCTCTACCAACCTCTACCAAACGAAAATGGCGGTGGGTGTCCCTTTACCGAAAGCTCAAAATCAGCTACTTAGATCGACGAACCTGGAACAAGACACATGAGATTCGGGATCTACTTGCCGACACGGGGCGCGCTGGCCGAGCCCGACGCGATTGATGCAATCGCACGCGGTGCGGAGTCGATGGGGTACGCGACGATCGTTGTTGGCGACCACATCGTGTTCCCCGTTCGGGTCGCGTCGAAATACCCGTATACGATCGACGGCGGATTCCCCGGTCTGGGCGACGCCCTGGAGCAGCTCTCGCTCCTGGCATTCGTGGCCGGCATCACGGAGCGTGCACGCCTCGTCTCCAGCGTCATGATCCTTCCGCACCGAAATCCGCTGGTAACGGCGAAGGTGCTCGCCACCATCGACGTCCTGTCCAAGGGGCGGCTGACGGTCGGCGTCGGGGTGGGCTGGATGCGCGAAGAGTTCCAGGCACTCGGTGCGGCCGACTTCGACCAGCGCGGCAGCGTGAGCGACGAATACCTCGGGATACTCAAGAAGTGCTGGACCCGGGATCCGGTGGCGCACAACGGCCGGTTCTATGCGTTCGAGGCATTGCACTGCATGCCCCACCCGGTCCAACGACCGCATCCGCCGATCTGGATCGGCGGCCACAGCATCCGTTCGCTGCGGCGCGTGGCGCAGCACGGCGACGGTTGGCATCCGGTCGGCGCGACGTCCGCTTCGCCGCTGCCGCCTTCCGAGTTTCACGCGCTGTTGGGGCAGTTGAGGCGCTTCACCGACGCGCAACAACGGGACTTCGACGCCCTGACGATCGCTTTCAAAGCCCCCTCCTACGATCCAGGGCGAGTGCCGCCGGACCACGACCGTTTGCGTTTCACGGGCGAGCCGGCCCAGATCGCCGAAGATCTGCTGGCCTACGAAGCGTTGGGGGTGGACGAAGTGTCGTTCGACTTCCGCAGTCCGCCGGTCTCTCGAACCCTCGACCGCATGCAGCACTTCATGGACCAGGTGGCACCGCTGCTTCGATGACCGACCGAATCAGGTTCCGTTGGGTGTCGTCACGGTAGTCTTGCCCAGTTGACGTCCGCGAGCAGCTCGGACACGTGCTCTTCGTTGATCGCTTCGCGAACTCCCGCAAGTGACGGGTCGTCGACCCGGTTGTGCAACTCGTTCGGATCCTCCGGCATGTCGTACAGATCCAGGGGCTCGCGGGTGCGGGTATCCACCGTCATCTTGTACCGATCCGTGAGAACCATCGAATACGGGTCCAGCCCGGCGAATTCGCTCAACACCGCCGGCTGGTGTCGCTGCGCGTTCGCATCGCCCGGGCCGGCGACGATGAGAGGCAGGAGGGATCGACCCGGACTGCCCTCGATCAACTCAGCACCGGCGGCGTCCATGACCGTAGCGCTGATGTCCAGATGATCAGTCAGTCCCGCGCTGACCCAACCCTCGATGCCGCCAGGCGGACGCACCACCAGGGGCACCTTGACGGCGCCCTCGTAGAACACCTTCTTCGCGATCAGGCGGTGGTCGCCAAGCATTTCGCCGTGGTCCGCCGAATAGACGATCCAGGTATTGTCCAGATGCCCGCTCTCCTCGAGTGCGTCGATTACCAGGCCAATGCCGTCATCGATCAGGGTCACCTTGCCATAGTAGTAGGTCTTCATGACCCGGTTCTGGGCGGCACTCATGTCGTCGAGCTTGGCGGCGGCACCGGCGAGCATCATTTCCACGAGCGGTGCGACGGGGCCTTTTTGCTTCTGCGTGACCGACAGCGGCATGGTGTCGGCGTCGTAGCGCCGACGGTACTCGGCCGGCGAATCCCAGGGGTTGTGCGGACCCCCAAAGCAAACCTGCAGATAGAACGGTCCCTCGCGCTCGTACCCGCGGACCCACTCCGCAGCCGTCCGGGCGATGTACATGTCCAGATGATCTTCGGTGGGCAGGAGGCACGGTGGCGTTTCCCAAGGCTGCTGTACACGCTCCCGTTCGCCCCGAACGTAGGTGCGCAGGTACTCCCTGTGAACATCGAGAAGACCCTTTTCGGCCAAGTGGTCCGTGTACGGCGAACCCGTCGTCATCGACTCCACGGGACCGGTGATCTCCATGGCGTCGACATATCCCCACTCGTGCCACTCGCCTA
>JAPOYW010000657.1:8246-10517 GCA_026706425.1 Gammaproteobacteria bacterium | reverse complement strand
AACACCTTTTCACGCAGGGAAACGCGCGGCGGCGGCGCTGATCGCGGTTGCCGCCGCTTCCGGGTGCGTCACCGCGCCGACCGGCCACGACAGCGTGGCGGTCAAGTGGGAGGTCCGGCCGGACGCGGGTTCCTCGGTTCGACCTTTTGCGAGACCGCCGCCGTGCCGATGGAAACAAATTCATCGTTATTCAATGAGTTACCAAAAACTAGGCCGTTGCGCCGCAGAAACGGTACTAGGCTGCAGGGCGCTCAAGCCTGCGCCACCATTCCATCTACAACTTCGCATAATGTATATTATGTTAAATTATGTCCTAGGGACGGCCACGGTGATCAGCACGTGCGCGGAACCTCAGCGGAGGCTGAACCGGGCATCGACCCGCCCCGGGTCGTTGAGATCGATGTCCGCGCGGGTGATCTCGACGCCGTGACGCGTCTCCAGCGCATGCGCCCAGCGCAACACCTTGTCGAACTGTTCGGCCTCGATCCGCGCGCTGACCCCCTCCGTTTCCGTTTGCGTGCGTCGCGGGCGGAAACCGAACTGGGCCGCCGTACTGTTGACGACCGTGGACAGCAACTCTCCCGTCCCGCCGTCGCTGCCGCTGCGGGCAACCCGATTCTGGTTTCGTTTCATCCACTCGAGATCCCGTTGCTCGTTCAGGTATCGCGCGACGGCATCGCGGCGGAAGTCGAGCAACGAGTCGATGCCGGCATAGAGTACCAAGGCAGCCACCAGTCCGAGGCAAAGCCGGACCAGCAGGCGTTCCCGGGCGGCAAGGGACTCGTAGCGCCGCCGCAGCCCGGATCGGGCCCAGACATTGGCAATCGAGTCGAATGCGACCATGGCCATCAGCCGGAAACGCGCAGCCGCGCCCCGATCCGTCCCCCGGACTGCGCGGAGTCGGTGGAAATGACTTCCATGTCCAGTCCGACGCGCCTCAACGACGCGCCAAGGCGCTCCAGGACGGCGTCGTCGGCGACGACCAGGTCCGCGTCCAGCCCCCGGCGCGTCGAATACGTCACCCCGCGCAGTTCGTACTGACCCGAGATTTCGGACAGCCCCGCCCCGAACTGCCCGGTAAGGCCGTGAAAGCTCTCGTCCGTCCCGCTGGCCTGCCCCAGCAACCGTCTCATTCGGGCTGCGGGATTGCCGGCAACGCGGTCGACCCCGTAGAGCGTTCGATAGAGCGCTACCGCTTGTTCCTGGAATCGCGATGCCTGGTAGTCGGCCCAAAACCCCTGTGCCGCCAACAGGGCGGTGCCGACGACGAACCCGATCCCGGCGAACGCGGCCACCGGACGCCAACGGGACCAGGCACCCGTGGGACGTCGCCTTACCGCGTAGTCGCCCTGCAGCAGATTCACCGCCTGCCCGTCGAATTCCCCGGCAAGAAAGCCGAGCACCGACATCTCGACCGGCACTTCCTCGACCTCGAACCCGCCGAGTTCCAATCCCGGGAGGTCCGCTGCCGTCCCGTTGATCAAACGAAGGGCCGGCGGTTGATCGGGGTCCGTTGCCCCGGTGATGCCGGCGACGACTTCGGCCAGGTTTGGCAGATCCACGCACGCCATCTGCTCCGCCGCCCGGACCAGCGCATGATCGTCCTCGAAGAGCACGTCCACGACATTGACGGCATTCCTGAGGCCCATGGCATCGGCCGTCATGAAACCCGGCTGGATGCCGGCCTCGGCAAGCAGGCCCAACCACTCTTCGACGCTGCTCCGCGGGGCAACCAGGCACCGCACCGGCTCGTTTCGCACCAGGTCCGCACAGGCTACCTGCATGGTGTCGATGTCGTCGGCTACGAATTCTTCGACCGCATAGGGCACCGCCCGCCGCATCTGGGCAACGCTGCGCCCCGGAACCTCGCAACTCGCGGACAGAACGTCGCCGACCGACACGAAAACGACGACCCGTGCGGGATCCAACGCCCAAGACGCATTCGTCTCGACGAATTCGGCAAGTCCGGCGGCGTTGGTCCGCCCGACCGTTTCGGGGACGCCGCCCTCGTCACGAACGAGGTAGTCGACGGTCGCGTCGACACCCTCCTCCGTCCGCACTACCGGTGCCTTGATCCGCACGAACAAACGCCTCATCCGCTAGGCCTCCGTGTCCGCCGTGTCCCCGTCGTTCCGGGGTTCGACTCGGCGACCGAAACTTCGCGACAACAAGGTGAGCTCTCCGTTCTCCTGGTTGCGGTGCAGGACGGAGGTCAATTCCGAGCGGGTTTCGCCGACATGCGCCCTCACCTGCACCTCGAAGAACTGACTG
>JAPOYW010000657.1:0-8207 GCA_026706425.1 Gammaproteobacteria bacterium | reverse complement strand
CCACGTCGTCGTAGTCGCGCACCTGCTCCACCAGGAGCTGCGCGTCCGCGGCTGGGAAGTTCGGGGCCAGGCTGGCGAGGACGGCGTCGGTTACCGTGTTGATGTTTATCGCCAGCCGATCCGTCGGCAGAACCGCGACATGGGGTGCGAGCCGGACGTATTCGTCCCGGGCTTCGAACGGCACGGCGAGGCGGAGTTCGGAGATGTCGACCGCTTGCTGGTTCGCGGCTCGATGGGGCGGCTCGCGGAGGAGGTAGTCCGCGTCCTCGGCACCGTAGGGTTGCACCTCGCGGTCCGGGTCGATCCAATCGATCCAGGCGTCCACGTAGTTGGGGTCCAACTCCAGATGCGTGAACAAGCGCCTGAGTCGCGCTGCATTCTGGGGACCCTTCTCACCCAGCAGGCTGTTCAGATTGAACCGCGACGACAGGTCCACGATGCGCATCTCGACGCCGCCGTCTTCGACCTCGAACGTTTCCGGCATCGACGACCAGTCCTCCAGCAGGGTGTCCTTGCGACGCGTGTCTTCGTCCTCCCAATCGGCGTAGAGCAGTTGCCGCGCGTACTGTTCGCCGCCCAGGGCATATTCCCGCGCCTGGGAGCCCGAGAGGACTTGACGACTCACCGCCACGCCGAATGCATGGCGGTTGGCGATCTCATAGGCCAGCGCCGTGGTCACGGCAACGATGAGCAGGACACTGACGAGCGCGAGACCCCGCGGCACCGAACCATGTCGATGGTCGGAGATCATGATCGGAGTCGCACCCCTTCGACTTCGCCGGCGTCGGGATCGTCACCGGCCTCGTCGTCGGCTATGTAGGACGCCCCCGGGACCACCAGCCAAAGGCGTTCGATGTGCCCGTACCTTTCCAGCCGCAGCGCCATCGCCACGGCTGCAAGTTCCGGCGCGGTCTCGTCCTCCGCCACCACCAACGGCCAGAAACCGTGCCGCTCTCCCTGGTCGTCGTGGACGCCGAAACTTGCCTCGGTAACGCCCTTAAGCAGTATCTGGGCAATCGGCTCCGATCCGGGTGCCCGATCCAGCACCGGCCAGAACAACCGGATCAGCGTATCGTCCCGGTGTACATAGGCTACCCGTTGCAGTTCGCTACGGGGCTTCCCAAGGGGGTTCTGCCAGCCCAAGCGCGTCAGTTCCAGCAGGCTCGTCCCGGATACGACTACCGGTTCGGTCGATTCGCCGAGTTCGTCCTGCACGGTTCGCCGGGTCAGCTGCGTGATGTCCCGGCCGATGATGTCCATGGCGCGTTGCACATCCGAGAGCGCCTCTCCCCGCTCGCGCGTCGTCTCGCCAACTCGGATCGTACCGGTGAGTATCTGGGTCGCCATGAGCCCGATCACGCCGAATATCGCCAGTGCCGTCATCATCTCCACCAGCGTGAACCCCCAATGGTCCGCGACGGATCTGCCGCGGCCGGATTGCATGGAGACGGGTTCAGACGCACGATGCGATGGTTTCATCAATACCTCCCCACGAATCCGACCAACGTATCCACCGGGCCGACCTCGCGTCCATCCACCAGGGCGTAGACGGAGACTTCCACCCGGTTCATCCAGGGATGGTCCGTGGTCTGGATTTCCTCGACCACCTGCCAGTACCGGTCGCCGTAGGACACCTGGTCCCGGTTGCTGCCCGGGCGCAACGGCTCGCCCGCCAGGCGTTGTTCCAAGCGCAGTTTGGCGATTTCGTTCTCAGCCACCCACCGCGCGAAGGTCTGCTGCTCGAGACCACCGAGTTGACGTGCCGTGTCGCCACCCTGATTGAAGACCGCAATGGAGACGATGGCCAGAATCGCCAAGGCGATCAGCAACTCCAGCAGAGTGAACCCGGCCAGGCGCCGAGCCGGATGGTGCACGGCCAGCGTCACTGAACGATGCCCGCGTCCTGCAGCCAGTCCCGGAGATCGTCGTCCACCTCGTCGACTTCGTTCTCTGCAACGGCGCGGGTCCGTTGGATCCCATCGGACTGCGCGATCCAGGCCAGATAGGTTTCGCCCCCGGACACCGTGATCTTGAACGGCGTCATCTCGCCGCCGGGATAGATGACCACGTCCGGAACTAGGGCCTCGTCGTCCGCAACGACGCCCGTCGCCCGGGGCACCGTCTCGCCTTCCCGGCTGTCCGGGTTCCACGCCGGTTCGAGCACGTCTTCCGAACTCTCCAAGACCCGCCCGACCTGGAACTCGACATTGTCCTCGGTGGCGTCGGAGGAAAATTCCCGGCGCTCCACGTCGTGCCATTCGTCACCGGCGTCGTCGTACTCCAGGAATCGATAGGTGCCGCCGTCGACGCTCAAGCCCCACACCGCATTGCGAAGCCTCGACTCGTCGCGAGCCAGTTCCACGGCAAGGACCAATCGCTCTGCTTCGGCGCGAATGGCGCGCTGTCGTCCGACATCCGTCGCTCCCAGCATCACGACCGACGCCAGGATGCCTATGATGGTGACGACGAGCAGGAGTTCGAGCAGCGTAAATCCCGCCGCTCGACGTTGGGCTCGGGCGTAACGGGCACCCGGCGCTCTACAGGTCGGCGTAGCGGATGTCCGCGTCATAGTCTTCACCGCCTTCCACGCCGTCCGCGCCAAGCGACATCAGTTCGAAGGTGTGGCCTTCCTCCACATAGACGTATTCGTTGTCCCATTGATCCAAGGGATACTTGCGCAGGTACGGCGTGGGTCCCCAGGACTTCGGCTCGGGGTGTCCCGCCGGTTTGGTGACCAGCGCCTGGAGACCTTGGTCCGTCGATGGGTAGTGGCCGTTTTGCATGTGGTAGATGTCGAGGGTTTGGCCGATGCTGCGGATGTCGGCCTTCTGGGCCATCCGGCGAGCCTCCTGATCGTGACCGATCAGGTTCGGAACCACCACGGCGATGAGGATGCCAAGGATCGCGACGACCATCATGATCTCGATCAGCGTCATCCCGGTCTCGTTTCGAGGGTTCTTTCGGTTGTTCATCGGATTCCCTTCGGCTAAAGAAGACATGTGGGGTCGAATAGCCGGTGCCTGCCTCGCCAAGTCCATGACGGCTAGACTCCTTGAACGGCCTGGATGTTTACGCGTAGGTTGAATGTGGCACACGTATCGAATCGCTCTTGAACGGCTCGGGTACTCGCGAGACGCGCTAGGAGACCAGCTGGTTCATGCTGAGTATCGGCACGAGTATCGCCAATACGATCAAGAGGACGAGTCCCGCCATGAACAGTAACATCATCGGCTGAAACAGCTGCACCAAGGTCGTGACCAACCGGGTCAACTCCTTCTGCTGATAGTCCGCCACCTTGGCCAACATCGAATCCAATTGCCCGCTTGCCTCGCCGCTGGCCACCATGTGCAGCAACATCGGCGGGAAATACCGCACACCTTCCAGGGCGGCCCGGAGACTTGATCCTTCGCTGACCCGTTGGACCGCCTCCGCAAGCGTTCGTTTCAACCAACTGTTCGTGACGACCGACCTGGCGATTTGCATGGCGTCGACCAAGGGGACGCCGCTGGTGGAGAGGATCGCCAGGGTGCTGGCATAGCGGCTGGCGTTGCCGCTCCTCGCCAACTTTCCGGCGATGGGCAGCTTGAGTTTGCGGTGATCCCACCTTAGTCGGAATTCACTCTGACGCAGGAGCCACCGCATGACCAATACGATGGCGACAACCGCGATCGCAATCACCCACCAGTTGCCGCGCAGGAAGGCGCTGATGTCGATCAGAGCCGTGGTGAGAAACGGCAGTTCGTTGCCGGTACGCTCGAACACGCCGACGATCTTGGGAACCACGTACACCATCAGACCCGCGATGATCGCGATGGACACCACGAACAGCAGAACCGGATAGAACAGCGCCATCTGGACGTTGCGCACCGACTCGAAGCGCTGTTCCGTGTGGTCGGCGAGGTTGTCGAGGACCGCATGCAGGTACCCCGATTGCTCGCCGGCCGCCACGGTGGACCGGTACATGGTGCCGAACGCGCTCGGATAGGCGTTGAGCGCTGTCGCCAGGGAGTGGCCTTCGAGCACCTGGGCGCGGACATTCATGACCAGCGCCGACACGCGACGCTTGTCGGTTTGCCGGGCGATGGTGTGCAGCGACTCCTCGACCGGCAACCCCGCCGCGACCAGAGTGGCAAGCTGCCGCGTAAACAAGGCCAACTCCAATGGCGCCATGGCGCGCCACCCCACCCGAATACCGGGCGCGCTCCCTTGGGACTTGCCGTCACGCGCGGCCGCCGCGTGGACCACGGACGTGGGTGCCAGGCCACGGTCGCGCAGTGTTTGGCGCACCTGGCGACTGCTGTCACCCTCTTCGATGCCCTTCTTGTGCCGGCCCCGTGCGTCGATGGCCGTGTATTCGAAAGCCGCCATGACCAAAAGCTCAGTCGGTAAGGACCACCGCACGCATCACTTCGTTCACCGATGTGACACCGGTGAGCACCTTGCGGCGACCGTCGTCCGAGATGCTCGGGCAGTCGTTGCGGACATGGTTGGTAATGACCTGTTCGGATACCTGGTCGTGGATCAGGGTTCGCGCTTCGTCGTCCACGGTGACCAACTCGTAGATTCCGGTTCGACCCCGGAAGCCCGACCAACTGCATGCGTCGCACCCCGATGGCCGATAGACGACGGCGCCCTCGGCATGCTCGCCGAGAAACATCCGCTCCAGTGCGTTCGGCTCGCTGGCCAACTTGCATTCGTTGCAGAGCACGCGGACCAGGCGCTGGGCGAGAATGCCGACCACGCTGGAGGCAATCAGGAACGGCTCGACGCCGATGTCCACGAGCCGCGTCACGGCCCCCACCGCCGTGTTCGTGTGCACCGTGGACATCACGAGGTGTCCCGTGAGGCTGGCGTGAACCGCTGTCTGCGCAGTCTCCAGATCACGGATCTCACCCACCATCACCACGTCCGGATCCTGGCGCAGGATGGCGCGAAGACCCCGGGCGAAGGTCATGTCGGCCTTTTCGTTGACCTGGGTCTGGCCGATGCCGGCAATGCTGTATTCGATGGGGTTCTCGATCGTGAGGATGTTGATCGATTCGCGATTCAACTGGCTCATCGCGGCGTAAAGGGTCGTTGTCTTGCCGTGCCCCGTGGGGCCGGTCACGAGGAAGATGCCGTGCGGTTTGGCCACCACGTCCCGGACCCTCGCGAGCGTCTCGGCGTCCATTCCCAGGTTTGGCAGCGCGAGCGCTGCGGTCTGTTTGTCGAGCAGTCGCAAGACCACCCGCTCGCCGTTCGCCGTGGGCAGCGTCGAGACCCGGACATCCACCTCCCGGCCGCCGATCTTCAGCGTGATTCGACCGTCCTGGGGAATCCGCTTTTCGGCGATGTCGAGCTTTGCCATGACCTTGACGCGCGATACCAGGAGCGGTGCCAGTGCGCGCTTCGGCTGCACCATCTCGCGCATGACGCCATCGATCCGGAATCTAACCTGGAGCGACTTCTCGAAGGTCTCGATGTGCACATCCGATGCCCCTTCGCGGATGGCCTCCGCGAGCACGGCGGTGATCAACTGGACGATCGGCGCGTCGTTGCGCTGGTCGAGCAGATCCTCGCCCTCCCCTTCCGGCACGGACTCGGCGAGGCTCGCGAGGTCCGGATGCTCGCCGAGGTCGGCGACCATTTGCTTGGCTTCCGATGCATCGCGAACGTAGGCGGCGGTGAGTCTCTGTTCGAATTCGTCCCCCGAGACAATCTCGATGTTCATCGGTCGCTTGGTGACCCGTTTGATCTCGGCCAGCACGTTGAGCGGCGGCTGCGACCGGCATGCGACGGTCACTATGTCACCCGGATGGCCGTTGGTCACCACGACCCCGAATCGGCGTGCAAAGGCAAAGGGCAGCGGCGACGCGGTGTCCGCTTCGGTCGCGGGAACAGGGGGGCTCACCTCCGCGGCCATGCCGAAAAAGCTCCGTAGCTTCGAGCAGATCGGATCATACCAGCCCCGCGTGCCGCCATCGTTGCGCTAGCGCCACAAAAGCCGTTGC
This sequence comes from Gammaproteobacteria bacterium, assembly GCA_026706425.1. Taxonomy (GTDB): domain Bacteria; phylum Pseudomonadota; class Gammaproteobacteria; order Pseudomonadales; family Azotimanducaceae; genus VXYL01. The sequence goes on along the minus strand of JAPOYW010000657.1, from coordinate 2,217 downwards.
CTGGCGGCACCGCCTTTTGCCCCAGCCCAAGCCGCCCTAGCACCCCGCCCGACATTTCGGCTAGCGCGTCCCGCGGGTACACGAGCCGTCCAAGAGCAGGCCGAACCGCTGTGCCAAGTGCACCTGCGTGTAGACATCAGCGCTGCTCAAGTCGTCTAGCGCCGAAAGGTCCGACAGGCTGCTAGAATGCCGTTTCCAGGGACTTTGCCTTGTTATTGGGAGGCGGCCTTGGATTTCGTCGGCAGTCATATTCTCTCGGTCGACCAGTTCGAACGCGGCGATATCGACCGGCTCTTCGCAGTCGCCGACGAACTCGCGCCCTTTGCCCAGCGCGAGCGAATCACACGGGTTCTTCAGGGCGCCATCCTGTCCAATATGTTCTTCGGGCCGAGCACTCGGACGCGGGTGTCGTTCGGCTCTGCCTTCAATCTGCTTGGCGGGGACGTCCGCGAGACCACCGAGGTCAAGTCCTCGGCCCTGGCCAAGGGGGAGTCCCTGCACGACACCGCGCGTGTGCTCTCGGGCTACAGCGATGTGATCGTCATGCGCCACCCCCAGGAGGGGTCCGTGGCCGAGTTCGCCACGGCGTCCCGGGTACCGGTGATCAACGGCGGGGACGGCGCCAACGAACATCCGAGCCAGGCGCTGCTCGACCTCTACACGGTCCGCCAGGAACTGCGTGCCTGCGGACGCACCATCGACGGTCTGCGCATCGCCGTGGTCGGCGACCTCCGCTACGGTCGCGCCGTCCACTCGCTGTTGAAGCTTCTCGCGCTGTTCGATCAAGTGTCGGTTCACCTTGTGTCGCCCCCAGGCCTGGAGGCCCCAGAGGGTGTCATCGCTGTCCTAAGAGACGGTGGACATGCCGTGGAGGTTTACCACGACCTCGGCAAGGGCATTCACCACGTGGACATCCTCTACGTGACGCGCACGCAGGAAGAGCGGTTCGCTAGCCGGGAGGAAGCCGACCGGTATCGGGGACTGTTCCGTGTCAACCAGGCGATCTACACGCAAAACTGCGAGCCGAACACCGTGATCATGCATCCGCTCCCCCGCGACTCCCGAGCGGAGGCGCAGGAGTTGGACGACGATCTGAACACCCACCCCAACCTAGCCGTTTTCCGGCAGGCCGACAACGGAGTGGTGGTCCGCATGGCCCTCTTCGCCATGGTCCTCGATGTCGTCGAGCGGGTTCACGACCACGCCAGACCTGTGACCTGGTACACCGCTAAGCGGACACCCGTCGGTTGAGGTGGATCAAAGGACTCGATGAGGAGATCGACTGGGGTAACGGAAGGGAGCGAAGCGGAATCCGTACTAAGGCCGAGCCTCACGCGGACAAACACGTCCCTTCATTGCTCGTGGATGAACTTCGCGGACCGAGGTCGAGATCGCCATCCACAGCGATCTATCCCTGCGCGTGCACGGGGGGAACGCCGGCGATCCGGCTTTTTGCCGATACGCCATCGGGCGTCCTCCCTGGCACCGTTCGCACCGAAGGCGCAGTGCCGACCATTCGGCTAGCCCGTTCAACCGAACGAGGTCGGTGGGTGTTTTGCGGTGCGCAACCTAGGTGCGTCAGTCCAAAGCGGCTTCCAGTTCAGGCAATGCTTGGAACAGGTCGGCAACTAGGCCGTAGTCCGCCACCTGGAAGATCGGCGCTTCCTCGTCCTTGTTGATGGCGACGATGACCTTCGAGTCCTTCATCCCGGCCAGGTGCTGTATCGCACCTGAAATGCCGACGGCGATATAGAGTTCCGGTGCGACGATCTTGCCGGTCTGCCCAACCTGCATGTCATTCGGCACGAAACCCGCGTCCACGGCGGCCCGCGACGCCCCGATTGCCGCCCCGAGCTTGTCCGCGATGCCCTCCAGAAGAGCGAAGTTGTCGCCGCTCTGCATTCCGCGGCCACCCGAAATGACGATGGACGCGGACGTCAGTTCGGGCCTCTCGGACTTGGCGATCTCTTCGCCGACGAAGTCGGATACGCCGGCATCGTGCACGACATCAACGGGTTCGATGGTCCCCGAACCGCCATCCGCCGGCGCCGGATCGAATCCCGTCCCGCGTACCGAAACGACTCTCCTGGCATCGCCGGACTTCACCGTGGCAATGGCGTTGCCGGCATAGATCGGTCGCAGGAAGGTATCCGGGGATTCGACGCCGATGATGTCCGAGACCATCTGCGTATCGAGCAGCGCGGCGGTGCGCGGCAG
>JAPOYW010000255.1 GCA_026706425.1 Gammaproteobacteria bacterium | reverse complement strand
GTTCTTGAACGCCTCGACCTGGGCGTTGATGCTCACCGGCAATGTCATCGGTCTGGGCGACGACTTAACGGCCGACGTCGGCGGATGGATCAACCGGTTGGCAGGTCGGGTCGGCGAGTCCGTGGCCCGGGCCGCCATGTCGCGGGCGGTGCGGATCGTCGGCGGCGAGTTCGTCCAGGGGCGCACCATCGGGGAGGCCCTGTCGAGGGAACGCTCGAACGGCGAGGCGCTGTCGTCCTTCGACATGCTCGGCGAAGGCGCGCGGACCTACGAGGACGCGACCCGCTACACGGAGTCCTATCGGCGGGCGATCCATGCCGTGGGAAACGCCTATCCAGGCGGTACGCCGACGGGGGCATCCGGGATATCAATCAAGCTTTCGGCGCTGCACCCGCGCTACGAGCCGCTGCAGCGGGAGCGCGTTCTCGAGGAACTCGGGCCGACCTTGCTCGACCTTGCCTGCGAGGCCGGGAAGCGCAACATCCACCTGACCGTCGACGCCGAGGAAGCCGAGCGCCTGGAGCTGTCCCTCGTGCTATTCGAACGCCTCGCCCGGGCGCCGGAGCTCGACGGATGGGAGGGACTCGGTCTCGCCGTGCAGGCGTATTCGAAACGGGCGCCAGCGGTGATCGATTGGCTGGACTCGCTGGACAGGCCGTTGATGGTACGCCTGGTCAAAGGGGCCTACTGGGATACCGAGATCAAACGAGCCCAGGTCGAGGGCTTGGGCTACTACCCGGTCTACACCCGCAAGGCGTCCACGGATCTCGCCTACCTGGCCTGCGCCGCGCGTCTTTTCGACTGCCGACGGATCTATCCGCAGTTCGCCACCCACAACGCGCACACCCTGGCAGCGGTGCTGGAGCTCGCCGGAAGTGCTCCCGGGCCCTACGAGTTCCAGCGTCTGCACGGTATGGGCGAACTCCTCTACGACGAGGCGCGGCGGTGTTTCGACGACATGCCCCCGGTACGCGTGTACGCACCGGTCGGTGCGCACAAGGACCTGCTCGCCTACCTGGTGCGGCGGCTTCTCGAGAACGGCGCGAACTCGTCGTTCGTGAATCGGTTCCTGGACGACAACATCGACGTGGACGAACTGGTGCGCGACCCTCTCGAGGTCGTTGCGGACTACGGCGGAGCGCCCCACCCCCGGATCCCTTTGCCTCCCGACCTCTATGGCAACCGCCGGAACTCCACCGGACTGGATCTGGGTCAGCGCAACCGCGTGGATGAACTCGTTGTCGCGGCAGCGTCCAGCGACGTGCCGGGCGACCTGCCCAAAGCCGATGTCGAAACGGAGTTCCGCCGTGCCGCGGCGGCGCATCCGGCCTGGGAGGCAACGCCGGCGACCTCACGCCGCGAATGTCTCGCGCGGCTTGCGGACCTGATCGAGGAGAACCGGCCCCGCTTCGTCGCGCTGATGGCCGAGGAGGCGGGCAAGACGATGGTCGACGCCGTCGCGGAGGTCCGCGAAGCCGCCGACTTCTGCCGCTACTACGGCGTGGAGTGCGAACGGCTGTTCGGAGACGGACAGATCTTGCAGGGACCGACCGGCGAGTCGAATACGCTGGAAATGCACGGTCGCGGCGTGTTCGCCTGCATCTCGCCATGGAACTTCCCGCTGGCGATTTTCGCGGGCCAGGTCGTTGCGGCCCTCGCGGCGGGCAATACCGTCGTCGCCAAGCCGGCGCCCCAGACGCCGCGCATCGCCGCCGCCGCCGTGGAACTGATGCACGAGGCCGGCGTCCCGCAGAACGGCGTGCGATTGGTTTGCGGAGGCGTGGATGCCGGCGCGGCCGTTGTCGCCAACGACTCGGTCGCCGGTGTCGCCTTCACGGGTTCGACCGCGACCGCGAAGGCGATCCAGCGTTCGCTCGCCGACAAGGACGGCCCCGTGGTTCCGCTCATCGCCGAGACCGGCGGCCAGAACGCCATGATCGTGGACTCGACGGCATTGCCCGAACAGGTGGTCGACGATGTCGTGGCGTCGGCGTTTCGGTCGGCGGGGCAGCGCTGTTCGTCGCTGCGCGTGCTCTATGTCCAACAGGACATTGCCGAACAGTTGATCGCGATGATCGTCGGTGCGATGCGCGCGCTCGTGATCGGCGATCCGGCGGACCCGGCGACGGATGTCGGTCCCGTGATTGACCGAGGGGCGTTGGACAGGCTCGAGGCCCACGTCGATGCGATGCGGGACAAGATCGTCTACCGGTGCGAAGTCCCTCCGGGACTCAAGGGATGCTATATCGGCCCGACGCTGATCGAGGTCGGTTCCATCGCGGAGCTTGACGCGGAGCGATTCGGTCCGATCCTGCATGTCGCACGCTTTGCGGCACCGCGCCTCGATCGCGCGCTCGCCGACATTCGCAACGCGGGCTACGGTCTGACGCTTGGCATCCACTCGCGCCTCCACCGGTGCGCGGAAAACGTGATGGCCACGGTCAAGGTGGGCAATACCTACGTCAACCGCGACATGATCGGGGCGACCGTCGGGGTCCAGCCGTTCGGCGGCGAAGGACTGTCCGGAACCGGCCCGAAGGCCGGCGGCCCGAACTACCTGGCTCGGTTTGCCGTGGAGCGCACGGTGACCTGGAATACGACCGCGACCGGCGGCAACGCGGAGTTGCTCAGTCTCCCGGACTGACCTCGTCCCGGCGCGGTCTTAATGCAGGCTCCTGCTGGGGGCCGGGCAGCGTCAGTTCGCCAAGACGCCCGCGCACCTCGCCCCGGAACTCGGCGAGTTGGCGCGCCAAGGACTGATGGTCCTTGGCCAACTCGTCGACCTTCCTATCAAGCTTGTCGACCTTCGCTTCGATCGGTTGGATCTTCTCGTCGATCCGGCGGTCGAGCGTCACGAAACGATCGTCGATCTTGCGATCGAGCGTCTGGAACCTGTCGTCGATCTTGCGATCGAGTGTCTCGAAGCGGTCGTCGATTCTTATGAACTGCTGCTCGATCCTGGCGCTGAACTGTTCGAACATCCTCACGACCACGCGCCATATGAACACGCCGAATGCGAAGACGGAAGCGAGAAAGGAAGCGCCCAAGGCGATGACTTCGATACCCACCTAACTTCTCCTTGTTGGGTAGCTTGTCCTTGGAATGACCAAACCCTACACCCATTGCAGGATAAGCGAAACTACTTATTGGCTCTTATTGGCTTGCGTGAAGCCGTAGAGCGTTGCCGCGTTGTCGCAGACGATCTTCCTTCGTGTCTCGCTCGACACGCCGTCGAGTTCCCGGGCGATGAACTCCTGCGAGTCCGGCCAGACCCCGTCGGGGTGCGGGAAGTCGCTGCCCCACATCACGTTGTCCTCGCCGAGAATGTCGAGCAGGCGGATGCCGATCGGATCGGACTGGTAGGTGGCGTAGCACTGCCGTCGCCAGTATTCCGAGGGCTTCATGGCCAGCGTCAGGTCCTTGAACTGGTCCTCCCACTCGAGATCCATGTGTTCGAGGATGTAGGGGATCCAGCCGATCCCGCTCTCGCCGATGACGATCTTCAGATCCGGATGGGCTTCGAGGACGCCGCCGTAGATGATCTCCATGATGATCTTCGCCATGGCGAGCTGGAAGCCGGTGATGTGCACCGCGAACGCCTGGCGCCTGCCGAGCGCCGACAGGGCCTCGAGGTCGTAGTCCATGCGCGGGCCGATGGTGTGGTAGTGGACCGGCAGCCCGGCGTCCTCGGCCGCGGCCCAGAGCGGTGTCCAGCACGGATCGAAGAGCGGTGCCATGTCGTGGGTGTTCGCCACTTCTATGCCGCGCAGCACGCCGCGTTTGGCGACGCGGTCGACTTCCCGGACGGCGGCATCGACGTCGTGGCTCGGAATGTTGGCGAGGCCGGCGAACCGGTCCGGGTGGGTCGCGCAGAAATCGGCGAGCCAGGCGTTGTAGATCCGCATCATTTCGTCGGCGGCGTCGTTGTCCCCCAGACGCATCGCGGCACCGAGAATGCCGTACAGCACCTCGGCCTGGACACCGTCCAGATCCTGGTCGCGGATGCGCAGGTCCGGCTCGGTCAGGCGGCGGATTCCCGCTTCGCCGTCGCGGTACAGGCCCTGTTCGGCCATCCGGTCGGAGCGGTGGATCTGCCCGGGCACGTAGCGCCGCCCCGCCGATCCCATGCCGTTCTGGAGGCCGAACCTGGCCCCTTTCCGGCTCACCCAGAAGCGGCCGCCGTCGGTTTCCTCGACGTACGGCATGCGGTCGGCGAGTTCCGCCGACGCCTCGGCGGTGAACAGGTCCTCCGGCAGCCACGGCAGGTCCACATGGCAATCGGCGGAAATGATCTCGTATCGCATTTGGTGCTCCTGGCGAGCTTTTTGTCTGGGCGCGTGCGGGTTACGATTTTGCTTCAATTTCCGCAAGGGGTCACCGATGCCGCATCGTTCGTGGCGCTTCCTCGTTTTCGGCGTCGTGTTTCTCCTGGCGGGCTGCAGCGCGCTGGATTCGAACGTCCCCCGCGGGTTCGATCTGACCGGCGACTGGGTGCTCGACCGCGAGGCCAGCGATGCGCCGCCCGATCTGGATGCCATTCGACGGCGCGAAGACCGCGACGTGGTCAGGGGCCGGCAGTCGGACGCGGCGGCCTCGGCCGCCTTCGCCGTGCAGGACTTCCCCGTGCTGACGGCCACGCGGCTGGAGATCGAGCAGGACGACGAGTCCATGGGCATCCGCTACGACGGCGTCGTGTACCGCGACATCACCTGGGGCGAACGCGAAAGGGATCTTTGGAAAGTGCGCTCCGGCTGGGACGAGGGCGATCTCGTTGTCCGCTCCGTTCGGGGCAACGTCCGGGGTAGGGAAGCCTTCGCGCTGGAACGCAACGGCATGCGCCTTCGCGTCACCGTCGACATCGAGACGGGCGGGCAGGACGTGCGTTCGGTACGGGTGTACCGCCGGCGTTGAACCGACCGCCTACGGCCGGATCCGGCGGCACTCCAGGTAGAAGCGTTTCTCGTGGGCTTCTCCGAGCGAGAACGTCTTGCGGGGCGTTGCGCCTTCTTCGACCACGCTCGCGAACAGGTCGTGCTTGTCCATCGCGGGCAATACGAACCCGATTCGTCCTTCGGTCCGGCATAGATCGGCAAGCGCCGCTTCGCCGTGGATGTAGTCGACCCTCGCCGCGCCGTGTCTCTCGAGATACGGGTCCAGGAAGGCGTGCAGGGTGGCGGTTTCGAGCTTGAGAGCCGGCGTTTCGATCTCCACTACGCCGAAGGTGGTCGCCGTCCGGTACGGGAGACGGTGGGCTCTTGACGCGGGTTCTACGGCGGAAACCAGCCGCCAGATCCCCTCGTCGGGGTAGGTCCGGTGCCGGACGCCTTGGTCCGCGAAGTGCCGGGTCATCGCCTGCAACAGCTCCTGCGGTTCGACCCCGTCCACCAGCCGGTGAATCGGCTCGAAGCACAGCGCCGCGTCGTGAATGTTGACCAGTTCGACCAACGCGTATCGTCCCGGATGGTCGGGTCCCGCAGGTTCCCGCTCCTTCGACTCCTCCCAGATGGCGCGCGCGGCGGCAAACGAGTGGTTGCCGTCGCCCATGGCATAGAGCATCGGCGGATCGCCGCGAACCAGCGCCGCGAGGCGGGACGCGGTGGTACCTATCAGCTTCTCCTCGTTCACCCACCGACCGCGCACCCGGCCTCCTCCCTGGATCAGCTCGAAGTCGTAGGCCTGCGGCAGATCGCAACGGTGCAGCGGCTCGATGACCGTCCCATCCGGATCGTCGATCAATACCAGGATGTGCGGAGTCTCGACGGGCGCATGGCGCCGAACGGCCATTCGGGCCGGCAACCGGGCCGGATCGGTGCCCTCCGTGCTGCGAATCAGTTCGCGGGCGCCGTCGGAAAAGTCGAAGCGTTCGAGGTCCAGCGCCACCAGCAGGCCCAGCCGCGGCGCGCTTCGACCCACATCGCGTTCGACCAGCATGAACGCCGGCGGGTGTTCGATGAGCGTGCCGTCGGCCAGGAAACGGGCCATGCGGTGGTTGATGCGACCGATCGTCTCCTCCTGGTCGCCCTGTCGCAGATGCGCCTCCGGAAGCACGAGGTCGAGCGTCGACGGCGTCTCGCCCACCAGGCGCCGCGTCTCTTCCCAGTACTCGGGTTGGGAGGTGTACTGGTCGCAGGCGATCACCGACCAGGCGGGGAGTGGGATTTCCGGACGGGGCAGGAGCAGCGTCGGTACGTGGAGGGCGATCTCGGGGTAGTCTCGTTGCACGTCTTCTCAGGCGGTTCGGCCGAGGGTTCGTGTATGGTATTGGGTCGGGGGGACGCACGCATGACATACGACCTGGTGATCGAAAACGGAACCGTCGTCGACGGGTCGGGATCGCCCGGCTACCGTGCCGACCTGGGCATCGCGGACGGACGAATCGCCTTCATCGGCAAGAATCCGGGCAGGGCCGCCAACCGGATCGACGCGGAAGGCCACGTCGTCGCACCCGGGTTCGTCGACGGCCATACGCACATGGATGCGCAGGTGTTCTGGGATCGCCTCGGATCCTGTTCGTGCTACCACGGCGTGACGAGCGTCGTGATGGGCAACTGCGGCTTCACCCTGGCGCCGTGCCGGGAAACCGAGGCGGATCTCGTATTCCGCAACCTGGAGCGCGCGGAGGACATTGCCCGGAAAGCCATGCTTGCCGGCATCGAGTGGCGTTGGGAGACCTACCCGGAATACCTCGACGTGGTCGACGCCCTGCCGAAGGGCATCAACTACGCCGGTTACATCGGCCACTCGGCCCTACGCACTTACGTCATGGGACCGCGCGCCTTCGAGGAGCAGGCGACCGAGGACGACGTCGAGCGCATGGCGGGCATCGTCCAGGAAGCGGTACGCGCGGGCGCGGTGGGCTTCACGACCTCCCGTTCCCCGAACCACCAGACCTCCGACCACAAGCCCGTGGCAAGCCGGCTGGCGTCCTGGGATGAAGTCCGGATGATCGTCAACGCCATGGGGCGTACCGGTCTCGGGATGTTCGAGATCGCCGCCGAAGCGACCGGACGGGATCCTTTGCGGATGCACGACTACCAGCAACGCCTCAAGGCATTGGCCATCGAGTCGGGGGTGCCGGTGACCTGGGGCATGTTCGCCACCCGGCGGGCACCGGAAGTCTGGCGCAGCTACTTCGATCTGCTCGACAAGGTCGCCGAGGCCGGTGGCCGCATGTTCGCCCAGGTCCATTCCCGCTCGATCTGCGTCATCTACACCTTCGAATCCCACCTGCCCTTCGACTCGTGGGATACGTGGCGGGACATTCGCCGGCTGCCCCTGGCCGAGCAGAAGGCGCGGCTTATGGATCCGGCCGTGAAGGCGAAGCTGGTCGAGGTGGCGAGCCGCCCGAGCGAACGGCACAAGGCCCGGGGCATGACCGTGAATCCGCCGGACTGGGCTTGGCTCTTCGTGATGCGCGGCACCGACGGGCACGATCCGAGCGTCGCCCAACTCGCCCAAGAACGGGGCGTCCCGCCTGCCGAACTGCTGATCGACCTCGCCGTCGAAGAAGATTTGAAGACCCTGTTCCGGATGCCGCTCAACAACGAGAACGACGAGGACGTGCTCGCGATGATGAAGCACCCCCATTCCGTGGTGACCTTCTCCGATTCCGGCGCCCACGTTTCGCAGATCATGGACAGCTCGCTGCAGACCAACGTGTTCAGCCAGTGGGTTCGCGAGCGACAGGCGCTTACGTTGGAGGAAGCCGTGCGGCAGGTCACTGCGGAACCGGCGCGCCGTTGGGGGCTCCATGACCGCGGCATGCTGCGCCTCGGGATGGCGGCCGACGTCGCCGTATTCGATCCCGACACGATTGCGCCGAACATGCCGGAAGTCGTCCACGACCTGCCTGCGGGGGCCAAGCGCTTCAAGCAGACGGCACAGGGCATCCTTGCGACGGTCGTAAACGGCGAAGTGCTGCTCCGGGACAACGAACCCACCGGCGCGACACCGGGCCGACTGCTGCGGGCGTCGCGCTAGCACCATCAAGCGCCGCGCGGGCTCCTTGGCCCGTCCCCTACGGCGGCCGCCATCGTGCACGTATGCAGCGTGGCGTTTGAGACATCCAACAGTGGGAGATTTCCCACATACACCCCTGTGGCGAGCGTGTAGAGTAGGGGCCACGCGATCAAGAAATGGCGGTCGCGAACGGCCGCCGCCGTTCTGCGGAACGCATCGGACATCAGGGAACGCAGTAATGCCCTTCATCACCAAGGCCGCACGAGCCGCCACGCTGGAAGCCGCTGGCGTAACGGACAAGATCGACGCATTGCGGCGCGAGCTCACCGCAGCCATACAACGCGCCGAGGATCACATGCGCGAGGATATGCGCGCATTGCGTGCCGAAAGTGCCGCCGACCGGCAGGCGATGTTCGACTTGGCCGAAGGGTTCCGCACCGACGCCGCGAACGACCGCCGGGACGCCGCCAACGACCGTCGGGACGCCGCCAGCGATCGACAGGCCATGCTCGACATCGCGGAACGCATTCGCAAGGACAGCGAGACCGACCGGCAGGCCATGATGGCACTGGCCCAGTCGGCTGGGCAGGCAGGGTAGCGCCTGGGCCGGACCGGAGCGTCGGGGTCGTTACCGACAGGCTATTTGCGCTTGCCGTGCGCCCGCAAGCAGGTACACTAGCGCGCTCCCCATGGCATGGGGACCTTTCCGCCTTAGCTCAGTTGGTAGAGCAGCTGACTGTTAATCAGCGGGTCGCTGGTTCGAGCCCAGCAGGCGGAGCCAATTCCTACCGTGTCGACGTTCCCGTCGCGCCGGCACGCGTCGCGGTTCGATGCGCCCACCCGCGTTGGGTCGCCACAACGCCACAGCCCTGTCCCGAATCGTCTGTTATGCTCCACTGGACTGCCCGGGGAGGGTCTCGCGTTGTAGGCGCGACGTTGGGCGCCTTTGCGGAAGAACAAACTGGGGGAGTCTATGGACGCCATCGACGTCCACGTAGTGGATCAGAGACGAGTCGTCGGTGATGCCGGCACGTCGTCGCGACATGGGCCCATGGCGAATGGCCGTGGGCAGGCGGCGCATGTCAACGGACAGGGCTCTACGCCTCGGTACAGGGCCATTTCGGAGCGGCGCCTGGACCGCATACCACAGCTGGCCGGTCGGCCCGCAGACGAACGATTCGCGATGCGGGTCGTCAGCCAGGTGTTGCCGTTCCGGACCAACGACTACGTGATCGACCTGATCGACTGGTCGCGGGTGCCGGACGACCCGATCTACCAGATGACGTTCCCGCAGCGCGGCATGCTCGATCCCGGCGACTTCGATCGGATTGCGGATCTTCTCAAACGAGGGGCGACCGACGAACAGATCGCGCCGCTCGTTGCGTCGATTCGCGAAGGGCTCAATCCCCATCCGGCCGGCCAGCGGGAGCTCAACATCCCGGAGGACGATCAGAACGGGACCCTCGAAGGGATCCAGCACAAGTACCGCGAAACGGTCCTGTTTTTCCCCAGCCGTGCCCAGACTTGCCATGCCTACTGCACCTTCTGTTTCCGCTGGGCGCAGTTCGTCGGCAAGGACATGAAGATCTACGCCAAGCAGATGACCGGACTGCACCACCATCTTGCCACCCACCCGGAGGTGACGGACCTGTTGATGACCGGCGGGGATCCGATGGTCATGAAGGCATCGGTGTTGGCGCGATATATCCAGCCGATCCTCGAATCACCCGAGATGAGCCATGTCCGGAACATCCGCATCGGGACGAAGTCGCTGACTTTCTGGCCGCACCGGTTCGTGACGGACCCGGACGCTGACGAGCTGTTGCGTCTTCTAGAACAGGTGGTGGCGTCCGGGCGGCACGTGGCGATCATGGCGCACTTCAACCACTGGCGGGAACTGTCGACCGACGTCGTGCGGACGGCGATTCGACGGTTGCGCGACACCGGCGCGGTTGTCCGCGCCCAGGCGCCCCTGCTCAAGCACATCAACGACGACCCGACGGTGTGGCGGCGGATGTGGGAGGACGAGGTGCGGCTAGGCATCGTTCCCTACTACATGTTCGTGGAACGGGACACCGGGGCGAAGCGCTATTTCGAGGTGCCGCTTGCCCGGGCGCAGCGGATCTACTCGGAGGCCATCCGGAAGGTGTCGGGCCTTGCCCGAACGGCGCGGGGTCCCAGCATGAGCGCGGCACCGGGCAAGGTGGAGATCGTCGGCGTTCAGGACGTCCAGGGCCAGAAGGTATTCGTGCTGCGGTTCCTGCAGGGACGCAACCCCGATTGGGTCGGCGTGCCGTTCTTCGCGGCCTTCGACCCCGAGGCGACCTGGCTCGACCAGTTGAAGCCGGCATTCGGGGAGGAGCGCTTCTTCTTCGAGGACGACTTCGAATCGATGCGCGAACGAACGATCGAGTCGGCCGTCGGTCCGTAGGGGACGGGCTTGTCTTGCGCCAGGCGAAGCTTGGCGAAGGGGGAGTGCATGCGATGACATGACGGAAACCTTCGGTTGCGACCCGACAGGTGAAAGACCTGACCGGCCAAGGTTGGCCAACCAGCCGGAAC
>JAPOYW010000052.1:4141-10543 GCA_026706425.1 Gammaproteobacteria bacterium | reverse complement strand
GGCCGCGGCTACGGCCTGATGACGAGCCCGACGCTGTCGCCCGGCCAGACCGTCGCGGCCAATGTGGAACTTGCCAAGAACGTCGACGAGGCGGCGGAGGTCTCGATCTGCATACGCGTGTTCGATGCCGACGACAAGCTCATGACGCTGCGCAATACGCCGACCACCCTGGACCCGGGTGCCCGCGCCGAACTGACCTGGACCATTCCCGACCTCGGTGGCTACCCCGTTGCAGAAGTGGGCGTTCAACTGGTGTCTGCTCCGTCAGGCGGCACGCTGTACCTCGACCGGTTGCACTGGTCCGGTGCCCCCGAGGTCAAGCTCTCGCAGGTTCCGGGCAGCATGTGGAGCCGGGCCTGGGTGAACGGCGTCGACCACTACCACCCCCGCTGGGGCGAGTCGTTCCGCCTGGTCCACAACCGGGGCACGGGCCTGCTCCTGCACGGTGCGCGGGATTGGCGGGACTACCGGGTGGGCGCCGATGTGACGCCGCACCTGATACGCCGGGCCGGGATCGCAGCGCGGGTCCAAGGCATGCGTCGCTACTACGCGCTGGTGCTGAACGCCCAGGGTTCGGTCCAGATCGTTCGCGAACTGGACGGCACGACGGTGCTGGCCGAGGCGCCGTTCGACGTGGAGTTCTATCGCACCTACCAGTTGGAGATCGCAGTGTGGGGCTCGACGATTACCGGCACAGTGGACGGCGAGACGTTGCTGGAAACCCAGGACGACGCCCTCGCCACCGGCGGGATCGCCCTGCTGATCGACGAAGGCCGGACGGCAACGCAAGCCGTTTCCGTCGGCAGTAACCCGTAGGAACAGGCCGAGGAGTCCACGTCGCGCAACGGCACGAAGTGCCTTTGCAGGGCGCGGAGTCCCTTGGCGGCGGGGGCTTAAGGCCTGACGGCGAGGACGCGCCCTAGCGCGTGCGGGAGAGCGGTCTGGCGGCGTTGCCCCGTCCCGTTGCGGAGGCGACCGTGAACCTCAAGTCGGGGGACCACGCGCCAGCGCATTAGGGCACCCTACGAGTCAGATCCGTTCGAGAAACGACGCACTAGTGTCGCATTCGATGATCATGGCACCGACTTCTGCGAGCTTGTCCGTGTCGTTCACATCGCCTATGCGCTGCGCCAACCGGTCGCCCGTTGCATCGCCGAACTTACGTGCCGCTTGCTGCCGAAGCAACGAGCGCTCGTGTGCAAGAGCAAGCTCCATCCCTTCCTGCCGACCTTCCTGCCGACCTTCGTGCCGACCTTTCTGCCGGCTCATCTTCACGCGCCGGCGCCATTGGGCCGCTTCCCGTTCCATGCGCTCCGCCAAGACGGTCATCGATTGATTCTCCGTTCTGTCCTGTGTCAATTGGTCGACCAGCGCCGATGCCCGGCTGCGCAGAAACAGCCGCGGCATGCACGTTGCCAGCCACTCGCCGTACACGGCGCACACCGGCTCGGCCTGATCGCCGGCCTCGTCCGACAGCCATCCACCGAGGGCGCGGAGTACGTTAAGCACTTCGGCGACCGTCGAACTCGCGGTCAGCTCGAACAAGGTGGCGACGAAATTCCGCTCGGGACGATGTTCCCGGACGCCTCTTCGGGCGTCAAGCGCGACGTAGGGCTGCGACAACAGCGAGAGCACTTCGCCGTTCGCGGACACCCCCACCCGATCGGCCACGCCGGGCGCCGTCCAGGGACGCCCACCCGAGTGGATCACGAAACAGAGAACGCGAAGCCGACCGTCCGGATCAAGCTGTCGGTTGCGCCGCAGCTTCTCGTAGGCCATGCCCACGATACGCAGAACCCGTCGCGCCATGCTCCTGTCGACCGTCGACTGGAACTCCAACATCACGATCAGCGAGCGATCCGATCCGTCCAGGTAGTCGATCCGCCAAACCGCATCGCTACGCCGACGCCGGCCATCCTGAACCCATTCGCCGGCAACGTCGCGCAACGTGGCGAAGTCGAGCAGGTCGGCAATCGCGCCCGCGAAACCATGCAGGAGATGCTCCACCATGATCGACAGGGCGAAGAACTGTTTCCATGCGGCGTCGTACGCCACCTGCCTGCGCCGAGCGCGGCGATTCGGCATGGGGACTCCCGGTCGAGAGGTTGCACCAAAACTATGCCGTGCGGACGACCGTCGGAAGGCTACATTCGCCCAAGACGCCGTGGGAAATCGCTGAAATCCCCGTAGGACATCGACCCGGAATTCGCATCCGCGTGCGGCGTCGATCAGTGCATCTCGTAGCCGCCAGCTACGTTTAGCGCGATCCCGGTGACGTTGCGCGCCGAAGCGAGGTAGACCGCTGCCTGGCCCATGTCCTCCACGGTCTGCGGCCGACCCAGGGGCATGATGTCCGATGTGCGCTTCTGGAAAGCGGGATCGCCCTGGTCAGCCATCAGGTGGTCGTGCCACATGGCGGTGCCCACCATGCCGGGGCACAACGCGTTGACACGGATGCCCTCCGGGGCCAGTTCCTGGGCGAACGACTGGGTGATGCCGATCACCGCCCACTTCGAGCCGCAATAGGCGGCGAGCCGGGCTGAACCGCGCTTGCCCGCAATGGACGCCGTATTGACGATCGCCGCGTCGTCGGATGCCCGAAGACTCGCCACGGCGGCGCGGG
The DNA here is from genome assembly GCA_026706425.1 of Gammaproteobacteria bacterium. Classification (GTDB taxonomy): domain Bacteria; phylum Pseudomonadota; class Gammaproteobacteria; order Pseudomonadales; family Azotimanducaceae; genus VXYL01. The sequence continues at coordinate 7,920 of JAPOYW010000052.1, read as the reverse complement.
TCATCAGGAATACGCCCTTGACGTTGACCGCGAAGATCCCGTCCCACTGGGCTTCCCCGAATTCCTCAATGGGACCGCTGTCGATGACGCCGGCGTTGTTGAGCAGCACATCCACGCCGCCGAAGGCGTCGACGGTCGATTGAACCGCCTGTTCGCAGGACGCCGCGTCGGTGACGTCGACCGGCGTGCACCGCACCTCGCCGATCGAGGACAGCTCGTCGACGGTGCTTGTCATCTCGGTGTCCGAACCGAGCGGGTAGCGCCAATCGCCGCCCGCCGGCAGATCGGCGATCATCACCCGATGGCCCGTTTCGAGGAAGCTCTTCGCCATGCCTTTGCCTATGCCGCGGGCACCGCCGGTAACGAGTACGGTTCGGGTCGCCATTTCCCCTCCTTGAACAGTCAGTGTGCGCCTAGGTTGTTGTAGACTCGCCGCGAACGCGGTCGAGGCCGAGCAATGGACGCGAATTGGCTAAAGAGTATGCGGTTCGGGGTCGCCCTGCGAGCCCTGCGCGAGTTGATAGACAACCCGGAGGACACGCCCCGGGTCTTCGAAATCGTCCGGGCCCTGGGCCGGCCCGCGCTCAAGCGGAGTTTGCGCCGGTTTCGAACCACGGAAGTGGGACGGCGGGTGCTGCGTGATCGCGTCGACCTCATCGACACCTTGCGCGACCGGGAGTCTCTCGCCGCCATGCCCGCCGGCACCCTCGGGCGCACCTACTACGACTTCATCTACGGCGAGTCGCTGTCCGCCGACGGACTCGTCGCCGCGAGCATGGAACAGGGCGTTCAGGCGTACAACTTCAAGGATCCCGACCTCAAACGGTTCGGCGAACGCATGCGCGACCAGCACGACCTGTGGCACACCGTCACGCAATACGGACGCGACCCGTTCGGGGAACTTTGCCTGCTGGCTTTTTCCTACGCCCAGACCAAGAATCGCGGCATCGGTCTAATCGTCGTCGTGGGGGCGTTTCGCGCAGTGCGGCATCTGGGCCCGCGGGCGCTCAAGGCGGTGTGGCATGCCTATTGGGCGGGGCGGCACGCCAGCTGGCTGCCTGCCGAGGACTGGGCACGAAACCTAAGCCTGCCTGTCGACGAAGTGCGCCGGCAGTTGGCGATCAAGCCGCCAACGGAATACCGGGAGGTATTGGCAACCGCACAAGCCGCCGCCGCGTAGGCGATCCTGACGCGCCTAACGCGCCCGCAAGGGCGTGCGGTCGCCCATCCGGATTTCCCAAGGCATTGATCCGGGGGTACGAGAATGCGGCAGCATTCTCAATCGCGCCCGCAGGGCGCGCCGGTCGCCGTCCGGCCCGAGCCCCCACTGCCCTAGGACTCCGCGTCCATCAATGGCGCGGGCGAGCCGTTTCTGTGACGCAGACTCCTAGGCCCGTTCCCTACGGTTGAACCGCCTAGGGACTCGCGCATATAGTGTTTACTACCGCAGTTTGGCAAGCACAAGCTACGGCACAAAGCGGGGGGACCCCGCACGTTGTTCCTCCGTCCACATCGCTGGATCAGGGGGATCACCATGTCCATCACGCTATTGAATCGTGTTGCCGCTGCAGTGGCTGCAGTGCTCGTTGCACCGTCCTGCCTTGCGGCAGACGAAGCAACCGATGAAGACGAACAGTACATCGAGGAAGTCATCGTAAAGGCCGAGAAACGTGAAGAGAACCTGCTCGACGTACCGGTCACCATGACGGCCTTCAGCGCTCAGATGATTGAAGAACTCGGCATGACCAATCAGGATGACCTGGAGCAACTGGTTCCCGGGCTCCAGTTCCAGGACGAGGGCCAGCTCACCGGTCAGGGTACAACGATACGCGGCATCGGCACGAGGCTCGCCGGCGAAACACACCCGGATCTGGCGGTCGCCACCTATGTGGACGGTGTCTACACGCTCGGGGTCTACGGCGACGCGCCCAACATGTTCGACCTGGAGCGGGTTGAAGTCGCGCGGGGTCCGCAGGGCACGCTCAATGGCCGGAACTCGATTGCCGGATCGATCAGCTACTACTCCACAAGACCGACAGATGAGTGGGATCTTCTGGTACATACGGAGTACACCGATCAGTTTACTCAGCGCTACGGCTTGGCCTTCGGTGGCCCGATCACCGAGAACGTCCTCTTCCGGCTCGGCGGCAGCTACTACGAGGGTGATGGCGCACAGAAGAACATCGGCTTCGGCGACGACTACGACGCACCGGATCAGAAGTTCATCGCGCCACAGCTGCGTTTCAGAACCGATCGGATGGATTTGAATCTGCGCTACACCAGGCTGAATGACGACGGCGTTCCCCGAACGCAGGTGCTTTTGACCAACTACGACACATCCAGGGAAACAGATTTTCTCGGGAATACGAACCCGCACTACCTGTGGAACGGCCGGGTGCCGTCCATCCCCGCAGACTGTCCACCGAGAACGCCAGGCTGGGAGTGTGGTGACATCAAGAACCAAGTCAATGTGAACCGCTCCGCCGTTGGCGCCAGTACCGCCGAAAGGCAGTCCATCGCTTTCAGTTTCGACATTAGCGACAACTACACGCTGCGCTACAACTTCGGCGACACCGACAACCTTTCCCAGGTGCAGAGAGACCGCGACATGACCAACCGGGTGGCAAGTATCGATGACCCCCTCATCGCCTCCGACGCACCGGTACCCCTAAGGGACGAGTCGAATCAAGTTCTGTACGGCTACACGGAGACTTCTCACGAGCTACACCTAGTGTCGAATCTGGACGGCAAGTTCAACTATATCCTCGGTGCCTATACCTACGAGAATGCCATGGAATGGGTCGTATCGTCCTTCGTCTACACCAATGCCTGGGCGAACGTGTCTGCCGAAGACGCTGCGGCCGCCAGCCGTTTCGGTACTTGTGCGAATGCGCTCTCCTTTCTTGTCGCTATCTTTGGAGCAGCCTCGACGCCGGAGGAAGCGGAGGCGATGGGCGTACCCGGGAACTACTGGCGATGTCCGGAAGGTGACGACCACAACCAATGGTTGAGTTTCGAGTCGAGGGGCAGCTCAGAGACCGACGCTTTTTTCATCAACGGCGACTATCAGATCAACAATCAGTGGCTCGTCTCGGGCGGTCTTCGCTATACCGAAGATCTGAAGACTCAGGACTTCAACGGTGGCTGGGCCAAATTCGGTTTCGGGTTCGTTGGGGGCGTACCGCTTGAAATCCTCTTCGACGACTCAGACCCCAATCCGCGAGTCTGGGACAAGACCATTGGCCACGTTTCCCTGGAATACGCCCCGGACGAGGATCGTCTGATCTACGGGCGAATCTCGACCGGCTACCGGGCAGGTAGTTTCAACCCCAAGTCCGATGCGGTCCCGACGTTCGTCGAGGAAGAGACGTTGATCAACTATGAGCTCGGCATGAAAGGGATGTTCATGGATGGACGCCTTCGCTTGACCTCCGGCGTTTTCTACAACGATTTCGACAACTATCAGATTACCGGCTCGATCGAGCCCCAGGACTCGAGAGATCGTGTCACCGACGGGCTGTTCAGCCAGTTCTCCACATCGCCCATCATCGAGTTCACGAACAACATCCGGGATACCAAGATATGGGGTGGTGAGGTTGACATCATCTACTACGTGACCGAGAACCTTCGTCTCAGTGGCTTCTATGCCTATCTCAACTCGGAAATCGGCCCCCATTTGGAGGTCGTTCGGGGCCATCCCAATCCGCAAACGGGTACATGGGATCACATTGACTTCAACACCGGCGAGCCAACCACGAGCGAGTATGTTCTCCCCACGG
>JAPOYW010000052.1:0-4131 GCA_026706425.1 Gammaproteobacteria bacterium | reverse complement strand
TGGGCGGTCACATGCAGGTACTCGGGATCTACAGCTGGGTTGACGAACGCGCATCGGACCTCAGCAATTTCGACGTCTCGACGTTGCCGGCCTACGGGCGATTGGATGTTCGCGGGATCTGGACGTCTCCAGATGAAACCTTAACCGGCACGTTGTTCGTACAAAACGTCTTCGATGAAATTGGTGTGATCGAGTATCTGCATCAATCAACCATTGGCGGTGCGCCGGCGTCGGGCACTCTGACTGAACCGCGTACGATCGGCCTTGAGATTCGCTGGAGACCGAACTTTTAGTTGCGTAGTGGATATGACGGCGGCCCCGGGCTATTGGCGGAACACGCCGCGGGTCTTCAAGATCGTGCGGCCCCGGGGCCGGCCCGCGACTGGGCACACCTGAGCTTGCCCGTCCACGAGGTCCGCTGGCAGTTGGCGATCAAACCGCAGAACGAGTACCGCGAGGTGTTGGCGACGGCACCGGCCACCGTCCCATAGTCAACGGGATTCCCATACCCCGATCCTTGGGTTACGCTGCCGCAATCTCCCGGGAGAGGCGTCGTGGCCGGACGAACGAGGACCATCGAAACCGGCGTCGTGGCAGCGTTCCGCGAGCACGAGTCCGCGCTGCGGGCTTTTGTCTCGCGGCTCGTGGCATCCCGAGACGACGTGGACGACGTCACCCAGGAGGCGTTCCTGCGCGCGTTCAATGCCGAGAAGGCGAGGCGCGTTCGGCGACCCAGGTCATTCCTATTCACCATCGCGCGCAATCTGGTACTCAGCGACTTCGCCAGGAAATCCAATCATTTGACAGAGTCAATGGCGGATTTGGACGACTTGACGGTCCTAGACGACTGCAAGGTTGAATCCGAGATCCAAGCGGAGGAGTCTTTCGCCGAGTATTGCCGAGCCGTTTCCCGTCTCCCCCTGCAGTGCCGTAGGGTGTTCCTGCTGCGCAAGGTCTACGCCTTGTCGCATCGCGAGATCGCGAACCGGCTGGGAATTGCGGTGAGCACAGTTGAAAAACACCTCGCGAAGGGCGTGAGGGAGTGCGGCGAGTACCTCGACCGGATGCACAAGTGAAGAACACAACGTGACCCAAGGTAGAGTCCTCGACTTCGTTGACCGCAACGCAGTCAACAAGGAAGCCTGCGAGTGGCTTGTGCGGCTTGAGGGCGAAAAGCCGCTGTCCAGCCAGGAGTGTCGCGAACTCGTCGCCTGGCTCAGGCTCAGCCCCGCCCATTGCGATGCCCTGGAACGCCATGCGCTGTTGTGGGAACGCATGGACACGCTTGCGGCACTGGCGGTTCCGCTCGGTCGTTCGAGGGTCCGCTTCTGGCATCGCCTTGCCGCAGGAGTGCGGATCCCGCTGGTACGGCCCGCGCTCGCCTTGGGATGCGCGGCGGTCGCGCTAGCCCTCGCCGTCATGCTTGCACCACGTGGGGATGATTCGCAGGAAACGGCACCGGGCATCGCGGCGGGCGCGTTCGCCACGTCCGTTGGCGAGATGCAGACGGTGACCCTCGCCGACGGATCGACGGTGCAGTTGAACACGGACACGCGACTTCGCGTGAAGGTGACGCCGCGGCTTCGCAGCGTGGTTCTCAGCCGGGGCGAAGCGCACTTCGAGGTGGCCCGTGCCCCCGATGTGCCTTTCGTCGTCTATACGGCCATGGGCGCGGTCCGGGCCGTCGGCACCGCGTTCCGGGTCCGGCTCCTGGAGACGGACGTCGAGGTCACCGTGTCGGAGGGCGCGGTCGATCTGGACCGCGTATCGCTCGTCGGGTCCGCGGGCGTCGTCGAGGAGTTCCCGGCTATGGAGGAATCGCTCGGCCTGCTTGTCGCCGGACAGACGGTGCGTTTCAACGGTCCAGGGGACCACCTCAAGGCGGTTCGGGACCTGAGCGCGTCGGAGGTTGTCAGGTCGCTGTCCTGGCGCGAGGGATTGCTGACGTTCTCCGGCGAGACCCTGGCCGAGGTGATCGACGAGGTCGGTCGCTACACCAACACCGAGGTGGTCATCGTCGATCCCGCGATCCGCGACATGCGCATCGGGGGTGTCTTCCGCACCGGCGAGACCGAAGCCCTGCTGGATGTATTGGAGACCAGTTTCGGCATCCGCGTGTCCCGTACCGACGACCACCGGGTAGAGCTTTCGCGCGGCGGCGGATGACGCCAATGGTGGAGCCCATTCGCGGGCGTAGCCTCGTCAATGCACTGGCGGGTTTGCCACGACAAACAGTCCTAGTCGATGTGAGTGCGCCGAGAGCGGTCCGGCGGTCTGTGATCGGAGGATCGTGGTGGGGACTCCGCTGGGTTCTGGCGGCGTGCGCGCTCCAGGTTGCCCTGTTTGCCCATGGGGATGCCGAGGGTCGCCGCTACGACATCGACATCAGGGACGCCGACGCGCCAGCCGCACTGAGGAAGCTCGCGGAGCAGACCGAGAGCCTGCTGCTGTTCCCCTTCGAACTCGCCGAGGACCGCAGGGCCAACCGGGTGGTTGGGCGCTACACCATCGAGGAAGCACTGGCACGATTGCTCGACGGGTCGGGTCTGGCGGGTGTGCTCACCAATCAACGCGTGATCTCGGTTGTACGCGTGGAGCGAACAGCTGAGAGGGGTGAACCAATGACCGACATTTCCGAAACCAACGTACCACCGGTCCCCAGGGGGACGCCGCTACTGCGCCGTATCGGCGCAACCGTCGCCGCCGTGCTCGCGGCACCGGGAATCTTCGCCGGCGAATCCGGCGATGCCGAGTCCGGCGAGCAGCGCATTGAGGAGATAGTCGTCACGGCCGAGAAACGCGAGGAGAACCTTCTCGACGTACCCGTCACCATGACGGCCTTTAGCAATCAGATGATCGAAGAACTCGGCATGACCAATCACGATGATCTGGAACAGCTGGTTCCCGGCCTCCAGTTTCAAGATGAAGGCACGCAGACCGGTCAAGGGACGACGATACGCGGTATTGGCACGAGACTCGCGGGGGAAACCGTCTCGGACCTCGCGGTCGCCACCTACGTAGACGGTGTCTACACGCTCGGGCTCTACGGCGTTGCGCCCAATATGTTCGACCTGGAGCGGGTGGAAGTCGCGCGCGGTCCCCAGGGCACGTTGCACGGCCGGAATTCGATTGCCGGTGCTATCAGCTATTTCTCCAAAAGACCCACCGACCACTGGGATCTTCTGGTCCATACGGAATTCACCGACCAGTTCACGCAGCGCTACGGCGTCGCCTTCGGTGGCCCGATCAGCGAAAACGCTCTCTTCCGTATCAACGGCAGCTACTACCAGGGCGATGGCGCACAGGAAAATATAGGCTTCGGCAATGATTACGATGCACCGGACCAGACCTTCTTGGCGCCGCAGCTGCGTTTCAAAACCGATAGGATGGATCTGAACCTGCGCTATACCAGTTTGAATGACGATGGCTCACCGCGAACTCAGGTCCTGTTGGAAAACGTCGATAGGAGCATCCCCCAAAGCAGAAACCCGAATCCCGCCCAGTCCTTGAACGCGTTCTACCTGTGGGACGGTTCGATTCCCTCCGTACCTGCAGACTGTCCACCTGGCAGGCCTGCCTGGGAGTGTGGCGATGTCAAGAACGTGCTCAATGTGAACCGGAATTCCGTGGGTAGTAGTACTGCCGAGCAAACGACGATCGCGTTCAGCTTTGAACTGAACGACAATTACACACTGCGCTACAACTTCGGCGATACCGACAACTTCTCGGACGTTCAAGTTGACCAGGACCAGACCAACCGAGTAGCAAGCGCCGACGACCCGTTGAGGGCTGCAGACGCCGATGTACCCTTGGTCGATGAAGAGAAGCACGTGCTATACGACTACACTGAGCGTTCTCACGAGATACAGCTGGTGTCAAACCTCGATGGTCAGTTCGATTTCATCGTCGGTGCATTCACTTACGAGAACACCAGTGCGTGGTTCGTACCCTTCTACGTCCATACCCAGCCGTGGGTAAACGTGAATGTTGACGACGCCGCTCGCGCCGCCGGATACGCCGGTGGCTGTGAACAAGCCCTCGGCTTCTTTACCGGTATCATCGGGGCCGCCTCGTCGCCGGAAGAAGCGATCGAACGGGGCCAGCCGGGAAACTACTGGGCATGTCCAGAAG
>JAPOYW010000068.1 GCA_026706425.1 Gammaproteobacteria bacterium | reverse complement strand
ATCCCGGCACCTGGCAAGTCAAGGTTCGAGATTCGGGCGGCGAGTCGACGCTGACGGCGAATGCCATCGTCAGCGCCGTGGGCCAACTCAATCGTCCGAAGCTGCCGGAGATCGAAGGTCGGGACAGCTTCGCCGGACCGTCATTCCATACCGCGCAGTGGGAAGGCGAACACGACCTCAAGGGCAAGCGCATCGTCGTGATCGGCACCGGCGCCAGCGCGTTTCAGACGGTGCCGGAGATTGCCAAGGAGGCGGCGCAGGTCACCATCTTCCAACGTACCCCGCCTTGGGTCGCGCAGAGACCGGACTACCACGCGCCGATCCCGCCGGCCAAGCACTGGCTGCTCAACGAAGTCCCGTTCTACGGCAAGTGGTTTCGATTCTCGATGTTCTGGACCACCGGCGAGGGCTTGCTGTCGATGGTGCGGCGGGATCCGGACTGGGGCGGCAATCCCGATTCACCCTCGAACGGGGAGCGCTCGGTGAGCGCTGCGAACGACCAGCTGCGCACGTTGCTCACTGCCAACGTCGAGAAAATGGTCGGTGACAACCCCGACCTCTTCGCCAAGTGCGTCCCGAACTATCCGCCGGCGGGGAAGCGAATGCTCATCGACAACGGACACTGGTTCCGGGCGTTGAAGCGCGACAACGTCGAACTGGTGACGGACCCCATCGCCCGGATCAACCCGGACGGCGTCGAGACCGAATCGGGGCGGCATCTGGACGCCGATGTGATCATATTCGGTACCGGCTTCTACGCCAGCCGCCTGTTGTTCCCGATGAAGCTATTCGGCAGGGACGGCATCGAACTGCGCGAGCACTGGGGCCACGACCCCCGGGCGTATCTTGGCATCGTGATGCCCGGCTACCCCAACCTGTTCTGCTGCTACGGCCCCAACACCAACATCGTGGTCAACGGCAGCATCGTGTTCTTCTCGGAATGCGAGGTGCGCTACATCATGGCCTGCCTGAAGCTGCTCATCGGTCGCGATCTGGCTGCAATGGAGTGCCGGCGCGACGTGCACGACGCCTACAACGAGAAGATCGATGCCGGCAACCTCGGCATGGCATGGGGATCGCCCGACGTTCGAAGCTGGTACAAGAACGAGCACGGGCGGGTCACCCAGAACTGGCCGTTCACATTGCTCGAGTTCTGGAACCAAACCCGGGAACCGAACCCGGAGGATTTCGACTTCGCGTAGGGGACGCGCTCGCGGCGTCCCGCGATCATTGAACCGTGCCGTGGCGCGATAGGCTCGCCCGTTACCGCCGCCGGCGTCTTGCCAGCGGATCGAATGGCGTTGCCGAGGACATGTCCACGACCTTCTCGACCTCTTCGGTGAGATCCTCGTAGTTCGCCTCCAAGCCCAGAGAGACACCCTGGTTGGTGAAGGTCTGGGACCTCGAATACCGGCCGCCCGCAGCGTGGATGGTCTGGGCCGAGGGCGCATCCTCGCTGCACATGTAAAGCACGGCGGGCGTCACCAGCGCCGGACTCATCTGCGGCGGCGGGTTCGACATGTCGATGGTGGAACCGGGGACGCTCGCCGTCATCCGGGTCGCGGCACCCGGTGCCAGGCAATTGACCCGGACGTTGTGCGTCATGCCCTCGATCGCGAGCACGTTCATGAGGCCCAGCATGGCCATCTTGGCGGCACCGTAGTTGGCCTGGCCGAAGTTGCCGAATATGCCGGATGTGGAACTCGTGAACACCACCCGGCCCCAGTTCTTGTCGTACATGATGGGCCAGGCGAACTTGGTCACGTAGGCGGAACCGCGCAGATGCACGTCGATTACGAGGTCGAACTCGTCGAGGGTCATGTTCTTGAACGACTTGTCTCGCAGGATGCCGGCGTTGTTGACGACGATGTCGACGGTGCCGAACGCCGCCAGCGCGTCGTCCACTATGCTCTTGGCGCCGTCCCGATCCGACACCGAGGCTTTGTTGGCGAGGGCAGCACCGCCCGCCGACTTGATTTCCTCGACCACGGCATCCGCCGCGTCGGAAGCGCCATCGCCATGAACGGAGCCGCCCAGGTCGTTGACAACGACTTTCGCGCCACGCTCCCCGAACGCCAGCGCATGGCTGCGGCCGAGACCGTTGCCCGCACCCGTGACGATGACGACCTTGTCCTCGAAATCACTCATATACGGTTGTCCAGCTTGAAGCGAAGCGGGCTATTTCAAACCAACCCGCCGCCCGAATACAACCACGCCGTTCGTGTTCCCGGAATGCGCTCGCCTATCGGAAGAGCCACCGCAGCGTGTCCGCGAAGATCGCACCACCGTGCCGGAGGTTGTGGCCACCCGTCCCGAACTCGAACCGGTAGTCGTAGCCCGCGAATTCCAGGGCGGCAGCCATCGCCTGGTTGGCCAGCGGCCAGCTGCCGAAGATGATGTCGGCGTCCGCCGCGCCGCTTTGCAGGAAGACGCGCAGGGGTTTGCGGGGGGTGCTCCGTACCAGGTACGGATAGTGGTGTCCGCCGCGGATAGCGGTGAACGATCCACAGTGGCTGATCACGCGGCCGAACAACCCCGGGCGGTGCCAAGCGGCGTTGAAGGCACAGATGCCCCCGCTCGAGATGCCGCAGATCGCGCGACGGGCCGGATCCGTGGCAAAGGACCGTCCGACGGTCTCCTCCGCAAGCGGGAGCACCTCTTCGGCGAGGAATCGCGGGTAGTCGCCCGTCATCGAGTCGTACTCGATGCTGCGCTGGTCCCGGCGCCCGCGTTCGGTACCCGTACCCTCCCGCGCGCCGGGCATCACGAAGACGCCGACCAGCGGCTCGAGCTCGCCGGCGGCGATCAGGTTGTCGAGCACGCGCGTCGCACGAACGGGACCGTTCCGGTCCAGATAGTACGCGCCATCGTTGAAGACGATGAGTCCGGGCGGATTCTCGTGTTGCCCGAGCCCTGCCGGCGCGTATACCCAGGTGTCGCGGCGCGTGCCCGGGAACACCGAACTCGACGTGTAGCCTCGAATGCCGCGTACGGTGCCGTCCGTGGTCCCTGGCCGCTTGCTGGCCTCCGGACACGGGTTGTAGTGCGCGTCGCCCGCGGTATCCAGCGCATTCGCAATCTCGGCGTTGGCGCGACCGTTGACCACCCCGTCGGGATTGACCTCGTTGAAGTTGCGATGCAGGCCGTGGCGACGATACGTCTCGACGTCCATTCCATCCCCTTGCAGGTCCCCGTTTCCAGCCTAGCACGCCTTCTCTACCGGGAATGCGGACACAACCCGGCGATGCTGGTGCATCATTGGCGCTTTGGTCCGCGCCGAAGGAGCTTTCATGGTCGCACCCTTCGACGGCCTTCGCGTCGTCGATCTATCGACGCGCCTTTCGGGGGCGTTCGCAGCGCGGCTATTCGGAGACTTCGGGGCGGACGTACTGCTCGCGGAGCCGCCGCAAGGCCACCCGCTGCGCCATGAACCGCCGTTTCTGGACGACCGTCCGGGATCGGAACGCAGTGTCGTCCACGCCTATTTCAACTGGAACAAACACTCGGTGGTGGTGGACTCCGAGACGGAACTGGCCCACGCGGTGCAAGGCGCGGACATGGTCGTGACGACCGCCACTGCGCCTGACCCGGCGCTAGCCGCCGTAATTTCCGCGCTCCCTGCGGATGCGGTTCACCTCTCCGTCACTCCGCACGGACTCGACGATCCGCTGACCGGCGTGCCCGGCAACAACCTGACCATGAGCGCGCGGGTCGGCTGGGCTTCCATCAACCGCTTCGCCGACGAGGCCCCGCTGCAGCTTCCCCGGGATTCGTCCGGCGTGGTCGGTGGGGTCACGGGTTTCATCGCCGCGGCCGCCGCGCTGCGCCGGCGCGACGCCACTGACCGTGCCGAGCGCGTCGACGTCAGCGAACTCGAAGCATTCGCACTTACCGTCCACCCCTGGGGTGTCGCTTCGGTCTACCACGGCGCGGACGGCCGACGGCGGGGAGGCGGGCGACGTCGCGGTGATCCCGGACCGCTCTGGGACATGGCCGACGGTCGCATGAATCTCGGTCTTGCCGACTTCCACAACTGGCGCCAAGCGATGACCGTCTGCAACCTGCCGGAGATCGGCGCGCGGGAAAACCTGATCCCGGACATCGGCCGGCATTCCCAGGACCTGCGCGACGTGGTTTGGGGGCTCGCCGAGACGCTGCCCGGGCTGCAACGGTGGGACGTGTTCCACAAGCTCGCCAAGCTGCGTTGCGTCATCGGCGTCGTCCAGGACGTCGAGGACATGCCCGCCAACGAGCAGTTCGCCGCCCGGGAATACTTCGTAGCGACCGAGGTCGAGGGGCGTCCGGCAACGGCAAGCGGCGCACCTGCCAAACTCTCCCCATCGCCTTGGAAGCTCCGACGTCCTGCACCACGCCTTGGCGAATCTCCCTTGTCGCCAAAGCCCGCGCGAGCCGTGCGCCTAGCCGCAGAACCATCCGCCGCCGATCTGGCGGCTGGACCGCTGGCCGGCATCCGCGTGTTGAGTTTCGGCCAAGCCTGGTCGGGCACCTTCGGCACGGAGCTGTTCGCCCTGCTCGGCGCGGATGTCGTGCAGATCGCGTCCACCAAGCACCCCGATTCCTTTCGACGCATCAGCAACCGCGTCCCCGCCGGCGTTGTCGACGAATCCCGTCGCCAGCATCCCGCCAATACCCAGGGCCAGTACAACGCGGTCAACCTGCACAAACGCGAGATCAACCTCGACCTGACCGACGACCGCGGACGGGAGATCCTCTGGAAGTTGCTGCCGCGCTTCGACATCGTCGCCGACAACTTCAGGCCCACGGTGCTGCCCTCCTGGGGCATCAGCCTCGAGAGACTGCACGAGATTCGTCCGGGGATGATCTGGGCCTCGATCTCCGGCTACGGCGAGGACGGCCCCTACCGCGACTACCCGGCCAACGGCAACACCACGGAACCCATGGCGGGGCTTACCACGCTGAACGGCTACGAAGGGGACCCGGGAATGAACACCAACGGTCTGATCCCGGATCCGGTCAGCGGCTATTTCCTGTGCGCCACGGTGTTGGCGGCGCTGGCCCACCGGGACCGCACCGGAGAAGCGCAACGGGTCGACCTGTCCATGTTGGAGTCCGTGGCGACCAGCGTCGGCGATGCGCTGGTCGAATACGACGCCACCGGCCGCAAGCCGGGCCCGCGCGGAAACCACCACCCCCGGATAGCCCCGCACAACACCTACCCCGCCGACGGCGACGAGTACCTGGCCCTGGCCGCCGAGACCGATGGAGCCTGGGCCGCCCTCAAGAGCTTCGTCGGCGATCCGAGACTCGAGGCGGATCGTTTTTCGAAGAATGCGGCGCGCAAGGCGAACGAGGCGGAACTCGATGCGATTCTTGCGGAATGGTGCGTTAGGCAAGACGCCGAAACCATCGCCGAGACACTGGGTGCGGGGGGCATCTGTGCGGCACGCGTGATTTCCTTGGCGGAGGTCTACAGCCGACCGCATCCGCACTTGGCTGCATCCGGGTTCATCAGCCGGATCGACCATCCGGAGGCGGGACCCACCTGGCTGCCCGGCCGGCCTTGGCGGTTTTCCGCCGCGTCATCCGAGCCGGTTCGCGGCGCGCCCTGCGTCGGCGAGCACAGCCGCGAGGTATTCGCCGAGGAGTTGGGCATGACCGACGCCGCATACGAGGACCTGGTGGCCGCCGGCGTGACCGGCACGCTGGACGAGATGCCGTCGGCCACATGACGGGCACGGCCGGGCCCGTGCTATAACGACGGCATGTGCATTCCCACTGAAGACCGCCAAGACGTGCGCCACGGCGCCTGCTTCGTGCTCGGGATGTTTCTTGTAGCCAACTGGCCGGCGGCGACATCGGCCGACGAGGCGGCTCCGTGGCGGAACCTCGTCGACCGGACGATCGCGGAGACCTGCTCGATACGGCGGCTGCCGATGAAACGCCCCGTCGAAGTTCGGCCGATCACGACCTTCGAGGGCGGCTACACCAAGGGAATCGGCAGCACGGTGTGGGAAGAGCGGTACGCGCAGGCGTGGCGGGACGGTTGGTGTGCCGTCGGCATCTACTGCGAGTCGCAAGACAGAGCCGGCGACGGCAGGAACTCCCCCAACCGACCGCGCGGCCTGTACGACCACTCGGCCAATGTCCTGTACGTCGATGTCGATGCCGACGACCACGAGGGCACCGTCGCCCACGAGTTCACCCACGCCCTCCAACACCAGAACTTCCCGGCGTTGAACGCGCTGCACCTCTGGTACAACCGCGACCTCGCCGCCGCCGGCAACGCCGTCATCGAAGGCGGCGCCCACATCGTCGGGTGGTCGTTTCGTCCCGACCAGCGGACGCGCCTATGCATGATGACGCCGGACGAGGATGGGTCCCGGCAACCGCGCTGGTGGAATTGGGCACCCGACGACTTCAAGGCGCACGAGATGTTTCCCCACGCTTTCGGGCCGGCGATTTCCCTGGAAGCTCTGCTCGCGGGGGGAACGGCGGGCCTCGACGCGTTGCTCGCCAATCCGCCCCTTTCCACGCTGGCCGTGCTACGACCCGCCCTGGACGGGCCCGTGGATTTCATCGCCTTGCCGGTCGCCGAACTGGGCGCCGCGCTGGCCGAGAAGAACTGCGAAGTCGGCCTGCGCAACACCGTGGGCGCGGTCGGCATCTGGGGGCTCTTCAGACTCCACGGCGTTGCGCCCGACGACCGCCCGCCCAGGTTTGTCGACGAGTGGGCCGGCGACCGTTTCGCGCATCTGTCCTGTCCCAACGCCAACGACGACGAATTCGCCTGGCTGACGCGCTGGCGGACGGCCGAGGCAGCGGCCGAGTTCGCGCAACGGTTCAGGGCCATGGCACCCGGGATCGTCGCCCACGGTAGCGTGCTCGGCGCAGTGCCCTCGGTCGTCGAACAGGACCGATCGGTGATCGTGGTGACGCCGGGCCTGACCGAGACGGTGGATCGCCTCGCCGAGTCGGACGTCCGCGCATTCACCCGCTACGACCAATGGATCGCGAGCGGCTGCTTTCCCCAAGACGCCTGCTACGACCCGGACCGCGGACTCCGTGGGCCCGGTCATCGCGGGGCACCCGTCGACAACTCGTGCCCATCGGATGCCGCACCGCCGCCCGCGTTCTCCGATTGGCTGTCGAGAGTCCGTCGCGCCCGGGATCCATCGGCGCGCGGAATCCCCGGCGCCGAATCCCTGGCCGAGGCCGCGGGACGTCTCGCGGTGTTCTGCGCGACCAATGCGGTCCGCAATTCCGACCTGAAGAACGCCTGCCGGGCTAGCTACGGCAGCGTAGGCTATCTGGCGCGTCTGGACGCCGACCCCGAGTGGCAACAGCTGCCCGCTTGCCTTGGCAGCCAGGACTTTCGCGCCTGGCTCGAGTCCGCCTACTACGCGGACGCGGATCGACCCTTCGCCTCGACGGCGATTGTGCCGACCACCTACGGCGCGGCGCTGGCTGCCGCTGGCCTCGAAACAAGCGGGGCCGCCGGGCTGCGGGCGCTGCTCGATACGCCCCCGTTGTCCACGCTAGCCGTGCTTCGTCCAGAGCTTTCCGCGCCGGTGGTGTTCATCCGAATGCCGCGTGCCGAACTGGCTGAGCGTGGCTGCCGCGTCGGCGCCACGGACACCCAGGGCGTACTCGGCATCTGGAATCTGTTGATGGACTACGGCGAGGTGCCGGAAGAGGACGCGCTACCCGCGTTTCTGCTGGACTGGCGCGGCGACCGCCAGTCGTTCATTCGCTGCGGCGACGACGAGGACTCACCGGCGCCCGGCTGGGTCTGGATCAGCCGCTGGGCGAGCCCCCAGGCCGCCGAGACGTTCGCGAACCACTACCGGGCGATTGCTCCGGACGCCGCGCAAGAGACGGGATTCTCGGCGTCCGCACGGGTAGATGTCGACCACGACGCGGTGCGGATCATGGCCCCGTCGTTGCACGAGCTAGCGCCCCTGCTCGAGGACCGCGTCGAGATGCGCGCCTATTCCGGATTTCGGGAATGGGTCGCGGACGGCTGCTTCCCCCGGGTCGACTGCATCTGACCATGCCGGGTCGGTCATCCGGCAAGGCATCGGACGTCATCGTCGTCGGCGCTGGCCACAACGGTCTCGTCTGCGCCTGCTATCTCGCCAAGGCGGGCCTTCGCGTGCGGGTGCTGGAGCGCCGCGGGGTGGTCGGCGGGGCAGCGGTCACCGAGGAATTCCATCCCGGCTTCCGCAACTCGACGGCAAGCTACACGGTGGGGTTGCTGGCCCCCGAGATCGTCCGCGACCTCCACCTCAAGTCCCATGGTGTCCGCTTCGTTCCCCGCCCGGTCGCCAACTTCCTGCCGCTCTCCGACACAGAGTCACTGACGATCTTCAACGACGACGCGCATACCGCCCGCGAGTTCGCGCGGTTCTCCGCCGCCGACGCGCAGGCGCTGCCCGGCTTTCGCGCCATGGTCCACGAGATCGGCGGCGTCGTGCGCCGGCAAATGGACCGGACGCCCCCCAATGTCGGCGGGGGCGTCACCGACCTGGTCAATGCCGGACTCGCCGCGATGGATGCGAAGGGACTTTCGATGCCTCGCCGGCGGGATCTGGCGGAGGTGTTCCTGAAGCCCGTCGGCGACCTGCTCGATACCCTCTTCGAGAACGAGCACGTCAAGGCCGCCGTCGCCTTCGACGCGGTGGTCGGCAACTTCGCCTCGCCCTACGCATCCGGCACCGCCTACGGGCTGCTGCACCACGCCCTCGGGGAACTCGACGGCGTTCGCGGCGCGTGGGGACACGCCATCGGCGGCATGGGTTCGATCACCCAGGCCATGTTGGCCCAAGCGCTGGCCCTCGGCGTCGAAGTCGAGACGGAGACCGAAGTGACCGGGGTAATCGTGGAACGCGGACAGACCCTCGGCGTGACGCTTGCCGACGGCACGTCGCGGACGGCCGCACAGATGGCTGCCAATGTCGCGCCCAAGACGCTCTACCTCGACCTGGTCGAGGACACCCACCTCGATGCCGAGTTCCTGCAACGGGTGCGCGCCATCCGCGCCGAATCGGCAACGCTTCGCATCAACGTGGCGCTCAGTGAACTGCCGAACTTCACTTGCCGGCCAGGCACGGAAGCGGAGGACCACCACGCTGCGGGGATCGTCATCGGCCCTACGCTCGGCTACTTGGAGCGGGCCTATCTGGATGCCCGCCAAGGGGCGTGGTCCGACGCGCCGGTGATCGAGATGCTCATTCCATCAACCGTGGACGACTCGCTGGCGCCGGCCGGCTACCACGTCGCGAGCCTGTTCTGCCAGCACTTTCCCCGGCACCGGGATTGGGACACCCACCGCGAGGCAGCGGCCGACACGGTGTTTGCGGCCATCGACCGATTCGCCCCCAACTTCTCGAGTTCCGTCATCGCCCGGGAAGTGCTGACTCCCGCCGATCTGGAGAATCGCTTCGGACTCCCCGGCGGCGACATCTTCCACGGTGCCATGACCCTCGACCAGCTATGGGTCAATCGACCGGTCATGGGCTACGCCGCCTACCGCAGTCCCATCCAAGGGCTCTACCACTGCGGGGCCGGGGCCCACCCGGGAGGCGGGGTGACCGGCTTGCCGGGGCGCAACGCGGCGCGGGAGATACTCAGGGATCGGCGCTGAAGCGTTTGAAGCCAAAGCCCGCAGGGTCGTTATATGCTTTGCCTATCAACTTTAGGGAGGGCTTGGGGTGAGCGAATTCCTGGAACGGCGCGAGATTGGTGGTACGGGCTTGATGTCGAGCCGGTTGGGCATCGGCTCCACGTTCAATGCGCCGACGCACGTCATCGAAGACGCCTTTCACCGCGGAATCAACTATCTCTACTGGGGCACCGTGCGGCAGCCCACGTTCGCGCAGGCAATGGTGAATCTCGCCAGGCAGCACCGCGAGGGCATGATCATCACGATCCAGTCCTATTCGCCGGACGCTGGCACCATCGAGAGCGAAGTCGAAGAGGCTCTGAAGGCGTCGGGGGTCGACCGCTTCGACTTCCTGCTGCTCGGCAACCGCGGCACCGTTCCGTCGGACGCATTCGTGGACGTATTCGAGCGGCTGCGCGACCGGGACATCGTGCGGTTCATGTCCATAAGCAGTCACAACCGACCGATGCTGCCGCAACTGCTCGACCTCTACGCGCGCGGCGAAAGCCCCTACGAACTCTTGATGCTGCGCTACAACGGCGTCCACCGGGGTGCCGAGAAGGACGTCTTCCCGTTCGTCCCCGAGTCGGGACCGAAGCCCTCGATCATGACCTACACGGCGACGCGCTGGGGCCATCTGGTGGACCCGTCGAAGATGCCGGATGGCGAAGCACCCGTCAGCGCACGCGACTGCTACCGCTACTCGATGTCCCACGCCGCCATCGACATGGTGCTCTGCGGACCCGCCAACGCCGCGCAGATGGACGAGGCCATCGCGGCCATGGAACGAGGGCCACTCGAACCCGACGAGCGAGAGCGAATCGAACGGATCGGTGCCTACCTGTACGGCCAGTACGCGCCCGCCTATCCGGACCAGGGCGATGCGGAGGACGTCTCTGCAGGGCTCGCCGCCCA